>NZ_JBSGXP010000101.1:0-32457 GCF_053610105.1 Kitasatospora sp. NPDC054939
TCCGCCGGGGGCGCGGCGCGCACGGCGGCGAACGCATCACCACCCGCACCATGCACACCCACCAGCACCGCCAGCACCGCCAGCACCGCCTGCACCGCCAGCACCGCACGGCACCACGCCCACCGCCCCGCACGAAGCGCACCGCCGAGCCCGCGCACCCGAGGAAGAGGTCCCCGTGTTCAACCGCAGATTCGTGCTCGCCTCGGTGGCGACCGGAGCCCTGGCGACCCCGCTGCTGTTCGCCGGCGAGGCCCCCGCCAAGCCGCCCGAGCGCCGCGAGTACTGGATCCAGGCGGACTCCTTCCGGCTCAACCTGGTGCCGAACGGCCGCGACGACCTCAGCGGCATGGCCTACACCCCCGCGCAGTCGACGTACTGGGCGATCGGCTACCGCGCGTACACCCGCAACTGGGGCGCGCCGCTGCCCGGCAACGACGACATCGGCCCCAACACCGGGGTCCCCGGGCCGATCCTGCGCGGCGAGGTCGGCGACACCCTCGTGGTGCACTTCCGCAACAACGACCAGCACTACCGCTACCCGCACAGCATGCACCCGCACGGCGTCCGGTACACCCCGGAGAACGACGGCGCCTACATCGCCGCCCGCCCGCAGAAACCCGGCACGGCCGTGCCGGTCGGCGGCACGTACACCTACGCCTGGACCTGCGTGCCGTCCTCGGTGGGCAGTTGGGTCTACCACGACCACTCCGAGCACCAGATGGTCCCCACCCCGCAGGGCGGCGAGCGGATGGCGATGGAACTCAGCGCGCAGCTGGGCCTGCTGGGCATGATCGCGGTGACGGACCGCCACACCCCGAAGGCGGACCGGGAGTTCTTCGTGCTACTGCACGAGGCGTGGAGCCGCGACCTCACCGAGCTGCCGCAGGACCTCATGCTGATCAACGGCGCGGCCTTCCCCGGCAACACCCCGACCTTCCGCGCCAAGGTCGGCGAGAAGGTCCGCTGGCGGGTCGCCGCGATGGGCCAGTTCCCGCACGTCTTCCACATCCACGGCCACCGCTGGCACAACGGCCGCCAGTACCTCGACTCCGAGCAGGTGTCGGCGTCCGAATCGCTGACCATCGAGTACACCGAGGACAATCCGGGCGAGTGGCTCTACCACTGCCACTACCCGGACCACATGATGATGGGCATGGCCGGCCTCTACCAGGTCGCCCCCTGACGGCGCGGCCGGCGCCGCCGCTCCCCGGACCTTCCCCCGGTACGACCTTCCCTGTGTTCACCCCCGCTCGGTAGGATCCGCCGCGCCGGAATCCCCAGGTGGGAGCCCGGCGCGGAACCGGGAGGGAGGCGGCGGCGTCCGGAAGGACGGTGCCGTTCGATCATGGGGGTGGGGCGATGTCGGTGGAGTCCGGGCTGCGCGGTCTCGAACGGCTGGCGCGGGGACTGCCGGGCGGGGTCGAACTGTACCGGCTGCGGCCGGACGGGCGGGTCCTGCTCGCCGACCGGGACGGGGCCCGCGAACTGGGGCCGGACGCGCCGCACGGCCCGGCCGGCCAGGAACTGCTGCGGTTCATCGACGAGGGCCAGTTCGCCCACTACCTGGTCGGCGACGCCAAGACCTCCCCCGAGCGGCCGTCCAACGCGACGTACAAGCTCGGCATCGTCGCCCCGCGCAGCGCCTTCACCCCGCACGCGCACGGCGGCGAGCACCTGGTGCTCAGCCTGGGCCACGCCGCGTGCGGCCTCTACGACACCGAACGCCGCCGGGTCCTGGACGTGCCGCTCACCCCGGGGCTGCTGATCCGCATCCCGGAGCTGATGCCGCACTCCTTCGCCAACCGGGGCACCGAGCCGCTGAACATCCTGGCCGCCAACACCGGGTACGGCATCGACCACGAGGACTACGCGATCACCGCGGCCGAGGCCGAGCGGCGCGAGGAGCGCGAACTGGCCGCCGCGCTGCGGGAGGTGGAGCGCAACCAGCAGGTGGGTACGGTCCGTCCCAGAGAGCGGCTGGCCGCCCGGCTGCGCCGTTTCGCCGCCGCCCTGGAGGCGCCGAGATGATCTGCCCGCACTGCGACCGCAGCCTCTACTACCGCCAGCGCTCCGGCCGCCGGTGCAGCCTGTGCCGCAAGGAGTTCGCCCTCGACCCCAAGCTCAACGGCAAGGGCATGCACGACGTCCGGATGCGCCGGATCGCCACCCGGATCACCGACGACGGCCGGCTGCACGCCACCGTCGACCAGCTGCGCTGGGCCTGCGAGCGCAAGGGCCGCCCGGATCCGCGGTACCGCGGATCCCGCGGCGGCGCCGGCTGCCTGGCCGTGGTCGGTACGGTCGCCCTGTTCGCCGCCTTCGGCTTCAAGAGCTGGCCCGCCGTGCTGCTCGCCCTCGCCGGGGCCGCCGTGCTCGGCCTGGCCGTCCGCAGCTACTCCATGGCCGACACCCTCGCCCCGCCTGCACCCGTCCACCCGCAGCGCAGCCCCGAGAGCTTCCGTGGCAGTGTGGTCGAGCGCTGGCAGAAGGTGTACGGGCGACTGCCGGAGCGGGTGGTGGACGAGAACGACGTCGCCCCGCGCACGCCGGACGGCCCGCCCGCACTCGCCCTGCTCTGCCCCGACCGGGCGGTGGCGGGCTTCCTGCACGCCAACGACTTCCCCCGCCGGCAGCGCGCCCTGATCGTCACCGACCTGCGGCTGGTGCCGGACGGCGTCCCGGTGGCCGTGCTGCACGACGCCTCGCCGCAGGGCTGCCTGCTGGTCGCCGAGGCCCGGCGCAGCCTGCCCGGCCGCCGGGTGGTGGACGCGGGGCTGCCCGCCCGGGCCGTCCTCGCCGCCGAGGCGACCTACGTCCACCTGCGCGACCCGCACCGCTCCGCGGAGCTCGGACCGCGCCTGCAGCAGCTGCCGGGCCTGGGCCCCGCCGAACTCGCCTGGTACGCCGACGGCTGGTGGAGCCCGCTCGCCGCCGTCCGGCCGCGCAAACTGCTCGCCGCCGCCGAACGCGCCGCACAACGGGCCACCGCGGCCCCCTCGTTCGCCAAGCGGGCGGCCACGGCCGAGGACCCCGCCGAGACCCGCCGCCGGGCCCTCGCGGTCGGCTTCCTGACCTGGCCCGAGCACCCCGGAGGGACCTGCGCATGATCTGCCCCCACTGCCGGGTCCGGCTGCTGCGGAAGGAGCGCACCGGCCGCACCTGCCACGGGTGCCGCAAGGAGTTCGCCCTCGACCCCAAGCTCGACTCGCTGAGCGACCTGCGCATCCACCACCTGGTCGGCCACCTCACCGAGCAGGGCCGCTACCGCTGCACCGCCGACCAGCTCCGGCACGCCCTGGAGCCGCGGCGGTCCCGGTCCGCGGACGACTGGCTGCCCGCCCCGGCCGATCCCATCAAATGGGCCGTCGCCGGCGGGTTCTTCGGGGCGAGCGGGACCCTGCTGCTGGTCACCGCGGAAGCCGCCGCCCCGTACGTCGCCGGTGGCGCGGCGCTGGCGCTCGCCGCCCCGCTGTCCGCCGTGGCCGTCCGCCGCAGGCGCCGCAACGCCCGCCGGACGGTGGTGCGGCGCGCGGTCGTCCCGGGCTGGACGGCCCCGGCGTTCGCCGCGGTCCTCGCCCGCTGGACGGCCGTGTACGGCGAGCTGCCCGCCGGCGTCGTGATCGACGCCGAGGTCGCCCCGTCCCGGCCGGTCGGGGCGCCGGTCGCCGCCCTGCTCTGCCCGGACGCCGCCGCCCGGGCCTGCCTGCACGCCAACGGCTTCCCCGAACGGCACCGCACCCTGCTGGTGGCGAGCGCCGCGGACGTCCCGGACGGCCTGCCGGTGGTCGTGCTGCACGACGACTCCGTCCCCGGCCTGCTGCTCGCCGCGCAGGTACGGGCCGCGCTGCCCGGCCGCACGGTCGTCGACGCGGGGCTGCCCCCGGGCACCGCGCTGCGCGAGCGCCGCACCGTGCAGCTGCGCGACGTCGGGCTCGACCCGGAGCTGCTCGCCCGGCTCGCGGACGCCCCCGGCCTCACCGACGCGCAGCGCGCCCGCTACGCCGACGGGTGGTGGAGCCCGCTCGCCGCCGTCCGGCCGGGGGTCCTGCTGGCCGCGGCCGAACGGGCCGTGCACCGCGCGGCCGCCCGGCACGCCACCCCCGTCGGCTTCCTCACCTGGCCCGAGGAGGGCACCGCATGACCGTCCCGCCCCACCGCCCCGCCCCGGCCGCCCGCGGACCGCGGCCGGTGCCCGGCCGCCGCACCGCTCCGCGCCGCCGCCCGCTGCTGGACGGCGCGCTGACCCTCGCCGCGGCCCGCGCCGGGGCACCGGACGGCCTGCGGTACACCGAGCGGCAGCTGTACTACGAGCTGTGCCGGGTGCTGCAGCCGCTGCACGCCGGCCCCCGCCGCGTCCCGTACACGCTGGCGCCGCCGGTGCGCTACGGGCGCTTCCTGGAGGTGCTGGAACCCCGGCGCACCGCCCTGCCCGGACTGCTGCCGCCCGCACCGCCCCCGGCCGCCCCCGGCACCGCCGGACCGCCCGCGGAGAGCGACCTGTACGACTACGGGCTGCCCCGGCTGCTGGTCTGCCAGAGCCCCGAGATCGTCCGGATGCTGCTCGCCAACGACCTCCACCTGGAGGCCGCCTGCCCGGTCGTCGCGGCGGACGCGCTCCCGCTGGACGACCGGCTGACGGCCGCCCTGGAGCGGGCCGGCGACGCCGTGCTGCACGTCCTGCACGACGCCAGCCCCGCCGGACTCGCCCGGTACGAGGCCGTCCGCGCCGCCCACGGCGAACGGCTGCGGGTGCGCTCGATGGGCCTGGTGCCCCGGCACGCCGGCGCCCTGCACCTCACCTCCGGCCGCGGGCCGCACCCGTACACCGGGCCGCTGCCCGCCGGGCTGCGGCCCGACGAGCGCGCCTGGCTCGGCAGCGGGCGCACCATCGAACTCGCCGCCGTCAACCCCGCCCGGCTGCTGCACACCGTCATCCGACAGCTGCGCGGCGTCCCCGGCGGCCCGCGCCGCACCCCGCTGGGCCGGCGCCTGCGCACCGCCCGCGACGCCGGGTTCCTGACCTGGCCCACGCCCTGACGACCCCCTGCTGCTGCGAGGAACCCGGACGATGACCCAGCCACGCCACCTCGGCTACCGCGACGAACTGCTGGCCGACGGCACCGTGCACCGCCGCTACGAGGACGGCCGCAACGAATGGCGCCGGCGCGGCGCCGACGGCCTCGTGCACTGGCACGACAACCAGGAGCGCTCCGGCACCGACGAGCCGCTCGGCCGCGACCTGGTCAAGCGCAGCCACGCCGACGGCACCGTCGACTACGGCCGCGACATCGGCTACGGCCGCACCGTCTGGGCCCGCGGCGAACTCGTCACCGTCAACCGCACCTCCTTCCGCGGTCGGCTCGGCGTCGTCCTCGGCGCCCTCGGGGTGGCCGGCGCCGCCGCCGTGCTCGCGACCCAACTGCCGCCACTGGAGCTGAGCGAGGACGAGGAGGAGGAACTGCGCCGGCAGGCCAGGGAGAGCCAGTCCGGCTCCGGCGGGGGCGACTCCGGCGGCGGGGGCGACGCGGGCGGCTCCGACGGCACCGACGGCACCGGACCGGACGCCGAGTACGCCTCCGACAGCGACTGGGACGACGGCGACGACGGCTGGGACGGCGACGACTTCGGCTGAGCCGGCGCCCGCCCCCGCCGCCGCCCCCTCCCAGAAAGGCACCCGCACCACCATGGCACGCTGCTGCGCCTGCACCGGACCCGACGCCGGACGGGCCCGCGCCCACCTCGCCGCGATGGCCGGCACCCCGGTCGCCCCGGACGCCACCGCCGTCCTCCTCGACCGCGAGCCCGGCTTCGCCGAGGGCCCGTTCACCGTCGACGCCACCACCGCGGTCGGCGAGGCCACCCTGCACAACCGGCCCGTGCTGCTCACCGCCCTCGCCGCCGCCGGCGCGCCCGCCCCGGCCGGCTGCACCGACGGCGAACTGCTGCTGCGCTGCTGGCTGCGGCTCGGCGCGCAGGGCGTCCGGCAGGCCGACGGGATGTTCGCGCTCGCCGTCGTGGACGGCGCCGACCTGGTGCTGATCCGCGACCACGTCGGCGCCCGCACCCTCTTCCACGCCCGGGCGGACGGCTGCTGGGCCGCCTCGACCTCGCTGCGGGCGCTGCGCCGCTGGCCCGCCCTGAACACCTCGGCGAACCTCGCGGCCGTCCGCTCCTTCCTCACCTTCGCCTACCTGCCGGGCGAGGAGACCCTGCTGCGCGGCGTCCACGAGGTGCTGCCCGGCCGGATCCTGCGGCTGCGGGCCGACGGCAGCCGCAGCGAGGAGGTCTACTGGGAGCCCCGGGAGGACCTGCCGGGACGCGCCGACGAGGCCGAACCCGGTGTGTACGCGGCGCAGTTGCGCACGCTGCTGGAGCAGGCCACGGCCCGCCGGCTGCCGCCCGGCGAGGCGGTGGCCGTCCTGCTGTCCGGCGGCGTCGACAGCTCCCTGGTCACCGCGCTCGCCGCCCGGCTGCACGACCGCCCGGTGCACACCTACTCGATCAGCTTCGGCGACGAACTCCCCGACGAACTCGGCTACTCCGGACTGGTCGCCGACCACTGCGGCACCCGCCACCGGGTGCTCAGCGTCTCCGGCGCCCAGGTCGCCGCCCGGCTCGCCGACACCGTCGCCCTGCTGGACAGCCCGGTCGGCGACCCGCTGACGGTGCCCAACCTGATGCTCGCCGAGGCCGTCGCCGCGGACGGCCTGACCGTCTCGCTCAACGGTGAGGGCGGCGACCCGGTGTTCGGCGGTCCCAAGAACCTGCCGATGCTGGTCCACGAGATGCACCGCGACGATCCCGCGCCCGAGGTCCGCGCCGAGGCGTACCTGCGCTCCTACCGCAAGTGCTACGAGGACCTGCCCCGGCTGCTCACCCCGCAGGCGCTGCGCGCCCTCGACGGCGAGCCGCTCCCCCGCCGCTTCGTCGCGCCCTACCTGCGCCCCGGCCCGATGCACGCCCTGCTCAACCAGCTGCTGCACTGCAACCTGCGGACCAAGGGCGCCCACCACATCCTCACCAAGGTCGAGCGGCTCACCGCCTCGCAGGGCGTCCAGGGCCGCTCGCCGCTCTTCGACCGGCACGTCGTCGACCACGCCTTCGCCACCCCGCCGCGGCTCAAGCTCCAGGGCACGGTGGAGAAGTGGATCCTCAAGGAGGCCGTCCGCGACCTGCTCCCGGACACCGTCACCTACCGGCCCAAGAGCGGCATGCGGGTGCCCGTCCAGCAGTGGCTGCGCGGTCCGCTGCGCGACCTCTCCGGCGACCTCCTGCTCGGCCGGCAGGCCCGCGACCGCGGCCTCTTCCGCCCCGACACCGTCCGGCTCTGGATGCGCCGCGAGGGCGCCCTGCTGCCCCGCCAGGGCGGCAAGCTCTGGCTGCTGCTGACCCTGGAGCTCTGGCTGCGCGCCCACGACCTCTGATCCTCCCCGCCCGGGTGGTCCTGCGTCCGCACCGGTGTGCGCCGTCGTACCCCGGGTCTACACTCGCGGTCTGACGCCGGATCAGGACGGTGCGCGCGGGGCGCCCGAGGGGGATCCGGGGTTGCGGGGGTACGGGTGGCTCGGGGATCGACACGTGACGGCGCCCACCCGGGTGGTGTGCGAACCACCGCCCGGTACGAGGTCGACGCCTTGGTCAAGGACCTCATCGCGCAGTACAGCGGCGCCCGGCTGCCGATGCCGGTCGTGGTGCTCTGCGCGGAGGAGGACGACCCGGAGCTCGACCGCGAGGTCGAGGCCGTCGTCCGCGCCGTCCAGGAGGCCCAGGAGGACGGCGGACTGCCCCACCGGGTGGTCGCCGACGCCGGCGGCGGGGACCCGCACCGCAGTGCGGTCGGCATCATCGACGCCCTCGCCAAGGGCCCCTGGGCCCGCCGCGGACCGTCCTGGTACCGCGCGTACGCCAGCCCGCGCTCCCGGCTCGTCGCCGCGATCGAGGCCGCCGCCCGGCACGTCCTGACCGGGGCCGGAGCCTCCGCCCGGCCGCTCGACGAACTGGTCGACGCGGTGCTCCTGCGGCTGCGCGACGTCCACTGGCGGCCCGAACCCCGCACCGTCGGCGGCGAGGTCCAGCGCACCCTCTCCCCGGTGCTCAACTCCACCACCCTGATCGGGGCGTTCGTCCTCGCCGGGCTCACCAGCCTGCTCACCCAGGCGCACTGGCGGGTGGTGGTCCTCGTGGTGCTCGGCGCCCTGCTGGTGCTCGGCCTGACCGGCTGGGTGCGCCGCAACACCGCGCCGCTGTCCTGGCTCGGACCGGCCAGCCGCTGGTTCGCCACCACCACCTTCCTCGCCGCCTCCGGCCGGCAGGCCGCCGCCTGGTCGCTGTGGCGGCCCCGGATGTCCTGGGACGTCACCCAGGCCCGCGCCCGCGAGGTCGCGGGGGAGATCCTCAAGGCGCAGCTGCCCGGCACCGCCGGCGACGAGCGCGACCGCGCCCAGCAGTTCCACCTCCAACTGCGCACCCTGGCCCTGCTGGAGGACCTCCGCAAGGCCCACCGCTCCTGGTCTCCCGACCTGCGCGACCGCAAGCGCAGCGTCCCGCCGGTGGTGTTCGTCCCCCGGGCGGGCCCGGAGAACGGCGCGCTCCAGGTGCTGGGCGCCATCAGCGACGTCCGCAGCCGCCGCAGCGAGCAGGACCCGCTGCTCGTCCTCGCCGCGGTCGCGCACGCCGAGGTGGCGGCCTGGCTGGAGCAGCCCGGGACGGCACCGGTCACCGTCCACGCGGTCGGCGCCCGGCGGCGCGGCCCGTACGAGACCTGGGTGAGCGACCTTCGGGTGCGCCAGGCGCCCAGCCGGGGCCGGGCCCTGGCCTGGACGCTGCCGGTGCGGCTGACCCGCCACCAGCTCGGCGGCGGCGAGACCATCCGGCTCTCCCCGGTCCCGGTGCGGCGCTCCTGGTGGGTCCTGTGGTCGCGCTGGACGGTGCTGGCCGTCCTGGTGCTCGCCTCCGGCGCGGGCATGCTGCGCGCCGACCGGTTGGCCGACCACTACTGCGAGGCCCGGCTGTACGGCTCCAACCAGGACGCCGTCTGGCGCCAGGGCCAGGGCGGCACCCGGGAGTGCATCGGCGTCGCCACCGGCGGGATCTCCTTCGCCGGCGGCGACACCGGGATCCGGCTCAGCGGCACCCTGCCCGGCGAGGGCGGCGACCGGGTCGGCGCCGGCGTCGGGCTGCGCACCCTGGAGGAGGCCGTCCGCCGGGAGAACGCCCGGGTCGACGCGCTGCCCGACGTCCGCTACGTCACCGTCGTCTACGCGGGCTCGCTGACCACCGCCGCCGGGCAGCAGTCCCGGGCGCTCAACAGCCTCAAGGAGCTCACCGGCGTCCACCTGGCGCAGCGGCGCAACAACGCGGGCGACCCGCTGAAGATCAAGGTCCTGATGGCCAACGGCGGCCAGGACATGTACTTCCAGTCCGAGATGATCGGCCGGATCGTCGCCCTCGCCGCCCGCGACCGCTCGATCGTCGGCGTGGTCGGCCTCGGCCGCGACACCTCCGACAGCGACGACGCCGTGACCCGGCTGCAGCAGGCCGGCCTGGCCGTGGTGAGCACCACCAACTCGGCCACCTACCTGGCCAAGGGCCACGTCAACTACTTCGGCCTGGCCGCCACCGACCAGGAGGAGGCCGCGGCCCTGCGGCTGATCGTCGACGGCCTCGCCGTACCGCCCGCCGAGCGTTGGGCGGCCGTGCTCACCCGCACCCCCACCCCCGACGACCGCTACAGCCCCGAACAGGCCGCGTACGGCTCCGCGATGCTGGAGGAGGCGGGCTTCCGGCTGCTCGGCGGCCGGCCGCTGGAGTACGGGCTCAACAGCAACGGCGACCCGGACTTCGAGGCCGCGCTCAGCACCAGCTGCCACTCCGAGCACCCGCCCGCGGTGCTCTACCTGGCCGGCCGGGCCGATGACGTCAACCAGCTGATGCGGCGGCTCGCCGCGGACGCCGGCTGCAGCCGCCCGCTCACCGTCCTCGCCGGCGACGACCTGACCAAGACCCAGTTCCGCACCGGCCAGACCTGGATGGCGCCGCAGGCCACCCTCTACTACACCGCGCTCGCCGACCCGGCCGCCACGGCCCGCGGCTCCGACCTCGCCGAGACGGCCGCCGCCGAGCTGCGGATCGTCCCGCGCACCGACAACCCGTACGAGGACGACGTCTTCTCGGACGGCGCGCTCGCCCTCGCCTACGACGCCACCGCGGCACTCCAGTCCGGGGCCAACAAGGCCGACGCCTCCCAACGGGGTGGCGTGGGCTCGGTGATGGCCGGGCTGCGGGCCGTCGAGATGAAGAACCGGGCCACCGGCACCGTGGACTTCCGCGACACCCGGCCGCTGGCCACCGGCGCCCAACCGGGCCACGGGCTGCACATCATCCGGGTCCGTCGGGCCGGCGACGGCGCCCCGCTGGTGGAGCGGATCTGCGGGCGCCCGGCGGGCGACACCCGGCCCCTGACCGGCTGCGCACCGTAGGCCCGATCCGGCCGGTCCGGCCGGACGCGGCCCCGTAGAGTGCGGTCGTACGGGTGTGCGGAACGGTCGGCGCGGCCGGCCCGGACGGCACGCCCGGCACGCCCGGCACGCCCGGAACCGGACGGCGCGCGCCGCCGACCGGGTCCGCCGACTCACCGGCTCGCCTCCGGACCTCGTGGAAGGCCCCGCATGGACCAGCTCGACCTGCTCGACCCCCGGACCGGCCGCACCCGCGGCGCCCTCGACCCGGCCCGCGCCGACCGGGTCACCGCCGCCGTCGCCACCGCCCGCGCCGCGGCCCCGGCCTGGCGCGCCCTCACCCCGCGCGAACGCGAACGGCGGCTGGACGCCCTCGCCGACCTCGTCGAGCACCACCTCGGTGCGTACGCGGCCCTGGAGCAGGCCGGCACCGGCAAGCCGGAGGCCGAGGCGCTGGGCGAGATGCAGCTGGTCGCCGACCTGTTCCGGTTCTACGCCGGCGCCGCACGGACGCTCACCGCGCCCGCCGCCGGCCGCTACGTGCCCGGCCACGAGAGCTGGGTCCGCTGGGAGCCGATCGGCGTGGTCGGCGCCGTCGTGCCGTGGAACTACCCGCTGCTGATGGCCGCCTGGCGCTGCGCCCCGGCCCTGGCGGCCGGCAACCCGGTGGTGCTCAAGCCCGCGGAGACCACCCCCGACTCGGCCGTCCTGCTCGCCGAGCACGCCGCCGAGGCGCTCGGCGGGGGCGTGCTGACCGCACTGCCGGGCGACCGGGAGACCGGCCGGCTGCTGGTCGCCGCCGCCGTCGACATGATCGCCTTCACCGGCAGCGCGGCGGCCGGCGCGGACATCGCCGCCCGGGCCGGCCACCGCCGGGTCAGCCTGGAACTCGGCGGCAACAGCCCGGTGCTGGTGCTCCCCGACGCCCCCGGGCACACCTGGGCCGACCTCGCCGCCGCCTGCACCTACAACGCCGGCCAGAGCTGCGCCGCACCCGCCCGGGTGATCACCCTGGACTCCCACTACGAGCAGGCGGTCGAGGCGCTGGCCGCCGCGCTGGCCGAGCGGCAGGCCGGGCGGGATTTCGGCCCGCTCAACAACCCGGACCAGGCCGCCCGCTACGACCGCCTGGTGGCAGCCTCCGCCGCCAAGCGCTCGCTCGCCGCCCCGGGGCGCACCGACGGCCTGTGGCGGCCGGCCCGGCTGCTGGCCGACCTGCCGGCCGACGACCCGGCCGTGGTCGAGGAGGTGTTCGGCCCGCTCCTGACCGTCCAGAGCGCCCCCGACGTCGAGGCGGCCCTCGCGCTGGCCAACGGCGTCCCGCAGGCCCTCGCCGCCTCGGTCTGGACCGCCGACCTCGCCACCGGCCTCGACCTCGCCGCCCGGCTGGACGCCGGGGAGGCCTGGCTCAACTGCCACCTGGTGCAGTCCGCCGAGCTCCCGCACGCCGGCCGCGGCGCCTCCGGCCACGGCACCGACCTCAGCGCCCTCGCCCTCCAGGAGTACCAGCGCCCCAAGACGGTCACCGCCCGGCTGCGCTAGCGCGTGCGCCTCACGCCCTGCGCCGCCTCCTCCGACGACGGGTCTACGGGCGCTCGACCACCAGGGCCACGGCCCGGGTGTACTGGCAGCGGCCGAACCACATCACCTTGGCGAGCGCCCAGGTGGTGCCGGGGTCGGTGCCGGCCGGGACGGCGATCTCGAAGCGGACCGTCCCGGCCGCGCCGGCGGGGAGGATGAAGCCGCGGACCGGTTCCGCGACGAAGGCCCAACTGCCCCACGGGGAGACCAGTTGGAGTTCGCCGCGGACCTCGCCGCGGGTCCGGTTGGCGAGCCGGACGCCGAGTACGGCCCGTCCGCCGGGGGCGAGCCGCAGTTCGGTCCCGTCGACCTCCGCGGTGAGGCCGGTGTCGCGTCCGGTCTCCGCGGTGGTGCCCTGGGCGGCGGTCCAGTCCTCGACCGGCGCCCCGGGGGCGGGCAGCAGGTCGGGCAGGTCGCCGACGGCCACGGTGGCGACGTCCTCGACGCACTGCCCGTCGTGCTCGACCCGGACGGCGACGAAGTGCAGGCCGGGCCCGGCGCCGTCGGGCGGGGTCACCCGGACCGGGAACCGCAGGTGCCCGCCGGCCTCGATCCGGTACGGCCGGCGGCTCGGCCCGGCCCGCCAGCCGTCGGGCGCGTGGACGGTCGCGGTGCCCTCGACGACGGCGTCCTGCAGCTGGGAGGCGAGCACCACGGAGAGTTCGACGGGTTCTCCGGCGGTGCGCAGCAGCCCGGGGGCGACGCCGACGGAGAGCGGCAGGTAGCCGAGCGGGGCGGGGCCCCGGTTGTGAAGCCAGTAGCGGGCGTGGACGGGCTGCGCGAGCTCGGCGGTCGGGCCGAGCGCCGCGCCGCCGCGCCGGGCGTCCGGGAACACCTCGGGGCGCGGCTCGGCCAGCACGGTGGCGACCTCGCTGCCGGCGAGGTCGAGCCGCTGCGCCGGTCCCGCGGTGGCGCGTTCCAGCAGGTCGGCGCGGCGCAGCCCGGCGAACGGGCCGGTGACGGCGGCGCTCCGGCCGAGTCCGGTGGCCTCGACGAGCCGCAGGGTGACACCCTCGGCGGGGTCGAGGGGCCGGGCGGAGCCGTGGGCGATCGGGTTGCCGGTCGGCTTCAGGGCGGCGAGCAGGACCTCGCGCTGGGGTTCGACCCGCAGCCAGGAGGTGCGGGCGGGCAGTTCGCCGCGCTGCGGGCCGGTGCTGCGGGCGAGCAGCGGGTGGTTGAACTCCTGGCCCCGCGAGGGCAGCCGCAGGGCCCGCCAGTCGCCCGCGCCGCCGACCAGCGCGTAGTCGAACTCATGTGTCCAGTGCTGGAGTTGGAATGAGCTGCCGTCGGGGGCGGTGCGCCGGGGCGGGTCGATCCAGACGCCCGACGGCCAGCCGGTGCAGGAGCGCAGCAGTGACAGGTGGAGCGCGCCGGTCGGGTCGACGGCGAAGCCGGGCAGTCCGTAGGTGAGCAGGCCGACGGTGCGGTCGGTGAGCCGTTCGGCGGCCGGCAGCGGGCCCGGGCAGACGGCGGTGATCCGGGCGTCGGCGAGGTCCGCGGCGAGCGCGGCCGGGTCGGTGGTGATCAGCGCGGGCAGGGCGCGCAGGTCGCGCACGTCGGCGCCGGGCCGCCACACCTCGGTGAGGGGGGTCTCGGCGGGCACCCACACCGCGCCGCGGGCCTTGAGCACCGCCGCGTACTCGGCGCCCACCCGGTCGAGCAGTTCCCGGACGGCGCCGTTGGCATCGGGGCCGCCGAGCAGGATCCTGACGTCCGGCAGGTTGGAGTCGACGTCGAGCCGGCCGTGGCGGGCCCAGTCGGCGGCGGAGGTGGTGGCGGTGACGCCGACCCGGGCGAGGGCGACCACCAGGGGGCGGGCGTCGGCGGCGTCCGCCAGGTCGGGGACGACGATCTCGGCGATGCCGAGGGCGCGCTCGCCGAGCGGGGTGCCGTCCGGACCGGTCAGCGCGGCGCGGGCGGTGGAGGAGAGGGCGAACCAGGTGTTGGCGGGGTTGTCGAGGGTCCAGGGGGCCTCGGCGCTGTCGACCTCGGGCAGCGCGAAGCCGCGGCCGACGACGGCGCCGGCGACCTCGCTGACGGGCAGCGCGCCCGGCAGGTCGGCGGGGAAGCGCAGGCGCAGCAGCCGGTCGGCGCCGCGGTGTTCGACGACCCGGGTGCGCAGGTCGACGCGGTCGGCGCCGGCCCACAGGGTGACGGTCTGCTCGTAGCGCAGGCCGTCGACGGTGCCGGTGGCGACCAGGCGCTCGCCGAGCGGGCCGGTCTCCCGGCGGACCTCGGCGCGCACCCCGGCGGAGCCGGTGACGGGGCCGCTGGGGACGAGGTGCCAGGGGCCCTCGCCGAAGTCCGGGTGCTGGGGGTACTCGGCGTGGACCCGCAGTTCGTTGCCGACCTCGCCGGCCCGGACCAGCTCCCGGTCGAGCAGCAGGTCGTGGACGCTGGACAGGCCGCCGCCGCGGGCCGGGTCGGCGGTGACCCGGTAGCGGGCGTTCGCCGCGGTGAGGCCCGCGGCGGGCGTCCAGAGCGGGGTGGCCGGGCCGTCGGCGAGGCGGTAGGTGCGCCAGCCGAGCGCGGGCACGTCCGCGGCGAGGAGGTGCAGGGTGCCGCGGTCGACGGCACAGGGCACGGCCCGCCCGTCCTCGTCCAGCACCGCGGCGCCGTCGAGGCCGGGCGGCAGCGGGACGGCGACCGGGCCGGAGCGGTCGAAGGAGAGCGTGTTGGCGACCACCACCGCGCTCCGGCCGCCGGTGTCGATCTGGGCGGCGAGGGCGTCCAGGGCCCGGTCGCGGACGCCGGTGGCGAGGTCGTGGGCCTCCCGCCAGCCGCCCAGCAGGTCGAGGTAGACCTGGTCGGACTCGGAGCCGGTGATCGCGTCGTGGTGCGCGCCGTAGACGAGGTGGCGCCACACCTTGTCGAGGGCGGCCTGCGGGTAGCTGCCGAAGCCCTGCAGGGCGGCGAGGGTGGCCAGCTTCTCGGCGTCGACGACGGCGGTCTCCACGGCGCGCTGGGCCTGCTTGGTGTCGATGTACGAGACGTCCTTGCCGGTGTACACCGGGTTCATGTCGCGGCTCTGCGGGCTGGGCCGGCGGCCGGTGGCGGCGAGTTCGGCGCGGACGGCGGTGAGGAAGTCGCGCGGGGTGCCGCAGACGAAGCGCGGCCACAGGTACCTGGCGGCCCAGGAGCGGTGGACGGCGGTGACCCAGCGGTTGGGCGGGGTGTAGTCGGTGCCGACCGGCAGCAGCAGGTTCCTGGTCGCGCCGACCGGCTTGAGCTTGCGGTAGAGCTCGTACACGGCCTGTTCGGCGGCGGCGAGGTCGGGGGCGGAGTCCATCCACCAGCCGGCCGAGTAGTGGTGCGGCATGTAGTGGGTGAGGACGCCCTCGCCGGAGGGGGCGAGCCATTCGAACTCGCTGGGGAACTGCATCACCCGGGCGTCGTCCGCGGCCGTGCGGAAGTTCTTCTGGATCGGGCCCCACTGGTGGAACGGGCCGCGCGCCCAGGCGCTGCCGGTGAGGCCGGCGGCCGCCAGGTAGCCGGGGAACTGCGGGTCGTGGCCGAAGACGTCCAGCTGCCAGGCGGTCTGCGGGTCGCCGCCGAGGACGTCGCGCTGGTAGCCGATGCCGTACACCAGGTTGCGGATGGTGGCCTCGGCGCCGGTGAGGTTGGTGCTGGGCTCGTTGTAGGTGCCGCCGACCAGCTCGACCCGGCCCTCGGCGAGCAGCCGCCGCAGGGTGGCCCGGCGCTCCGGGTGCTGGTCGAGGTACGGCTTGAGGTAGTCGACCTCGGCGAGCACGAAGCGGTAGTCGGGGTCGGCGAGGGCGTGGTCGAGGTGGGCGTCGACCAGGGCGGTGCCGTTGCGCTCCCACGCCGGGCGGGTGGTGGCGTCGCCGGAGAGCAGCTCCCAGGGCGAGGTGTAGGCGGCCTGGGTGTTCCACCAGACCGGGTCGTAGTGGAAGTGCGGGACGAGGTATATCGTCCAGCCGGGTTCGGCGATCTCCAGTTCGGCGACGGCCTCGGCGCCGCCGGCCCGGACGGTCACGGCGACCCGGTCGCCGGCCGCCCGTCCGGTGGTCTCCAGGGGTACCTCGACGGTCCCCGTGCCGGTCGCGGTGCCGTGCACGCCCGGGCCGGTGACGGTGATCCGGGTGGCCGGCCCTTCGATTCCGACCCGCAGCAGCTGGCGCGGGGCGTCCTCGGGGCCGACGAACAGGTCGGTACTGGCGACGGAGGTGATGGCGACCGGCACGGGGAGGGTCCTTCCTGGCGATGTGGGCCCGGACTGCGCGGGCCCGGCTCGGACGCGCCGGGGGCGGCGCGGGCCGGACGGGGCCTACGGACAGGGCCTACGCGGCCCAGGCCTCGAACTCGTAGATGCGCGCGGCCTGGTCGCCGGTCTGGGTGGGCCGGGTGACCACCAGGCGCACGTACCGGGCGGTGGCGGTGACCGGGTGGGTGGTGGCGGCGGCGGTGTTGCCGGTGGCGGTGGCGACGGTGGTCCAGGCGTCGCCCGGCGCGGAGCGGACCTGGATGCTGAAGTCTCGGGTGTTCATGCTGCCGCTCTCGCCGCCGGACGCGGCGTGCTTGACCACGAACTTCGACAGCGCCCTGGCCGAACCGAGGTCCACCTCCAGCCACTTGTCGCCGGTCAGGGTGCACCACTTGTCGCCGTTGCCGCCGGAGACGCTGCCGTTGACGGCCTTGGCCGGGCCCTCGGATCCGTTGCACTGCCCGGAGGCGGTGGCCGGCCGGTTGAGCGCCAGGTTGCCGCCGGTCGGCGGGGTGCCGGTCCAGGGGACGGTGGCGGTCGCGGCGGCCGAGCGGCCGTACTCGGCGGAGACCGCCACGACCTCGATCGTGGCGCTGCCCTCGCTGCCCTCGCGGTCCAGGGCGGGAACGAAGTACGCGTCGTTCGGGGTGGCGCCGAGGAAGGTGCGGCCGCCGTCGGCGTTGCGCCGGTACAGCTCGTAGTGGTGGACGCCGCCGCCCGCCGAGCCGGTCCAGGACAGCCGCAGCGACTTGCGGGTGGCCGACACGTCGGTGGCGCCGAGCACGGTGAGGCCGCCCGGGGCCGCGGCGCTGTCCACCGCCCCGTCGTAGACGGCGAGTTGGCCCACCTTCACGTCGTACGCGGGGTTGCTGCCCTCGGCGCGCAGGCCGATCTGGGCGATGGTGCGCCCGGCGTGGGCGGACAGGTCGAGGGTGCGGCGCTCCCAGCCGGTGCCGGTGGTGGCGCCGAGGTCGAAGGTGGTGAAGGTGGTGGGGGCGTCGGTGAAGGAGACCGCGGCCTTGAGGCCGGTCGGCCCGGCGGCGGGGGTCTTGAGGACGACGGAGAGCCGGGTGTCCGCGGCCACCGGCAGCTTCGTCTGGTACAGCCGCACCGTGTTGGCGCTGTCCAGCCGGCCGGTGAGGCGCAACGAGGAGCCGCCCTCGTAGGCGTCGGTGAAGTCGATCGAGGGGGTGAGCTTCGTCCCGGTGGAGGAGACCAGCCAGCGGTAGGTGGGCGGCACGTCCTGGAGGGAGAGGTTGTTCCAGCCGCCGGTGGCGACCCGGGTGCCGGCCGCGTTGTGGAAGTCGCCCTGGCCGGTGGCGAAGTTGGTGACGAAGGGCTTGGCGGTGACCGGGGTGGACTCGGCGATGTAGTGGGCCAGGCCCTTCCAGGCGGAGCCGGTCGCGGTGTCGGAGGGGTCGTTGTTGGCGCCGACCCAGTAGCGGGCGTCCTTGGCGTGGAAGTCGGCGCGGTCGGTGGCGGACTTCCAGGTCCACTCGGGCCGGTAGATGCCGAGCGAGGTGGTGTGCGGCTGGTTGGGTGGGAAGAGCCCGTTCCAGGAGACCGAGGTGTTGTAGCCGCCGGCCTCGGTGTCGATGCCGGTGAACAGCTCGTACTCGCTGCGGCCGAGCGAACGGGCCAGGCTGCGCGAGGAGTTGAGTCCGGAGGCGGACCAGTTGAAGTTGAGGAACATCGAGTCGGAGGTGCGCGTGCCGGACTCCTGGAGGAAGGCGTCGTTGGCGCCGGTGAGGGCGTTCTGCCAACTGACCGGCCCGGCTTCGGTCATGGCGTCGTACCACATGAACTCGGTGTCGCTCCTGGCCTTGGTGTAGCGCATCAGGTTGCGCACCTCGGTGGCCAGTGCGGCGTCGCCGCCGGCGGTCTCCTGGTTGATGAACCACCCGTCGAAGCCGTAGTACTGGGCCACCTGGGCGAGCTTGTCGGCGACGGGGTAGCTGCTGCCGGACTTCTGCACGAAGTCGCGCACCCACTGGAACTGCCCGCCGTACGCGGTGGGCGGGAAGAAGACGGTGCCGTAGACCTTGACCCCGTTGCGGTGGGCGGTGTCGATCACGGTGGGGTTGGGCGCGAGGATCAGGCCCTCGCCGGCCGAACCGCCCCAGAACACCAGGGTGTCGACGTACTGCCAGTAGCCGAAGGCGTAGTAGTTCGGGTCGAGCGAGCCCTGCGAGGGGTTGCCGGAGGTCGGCCCGAAGGCGGCCAGCGAGGCGACCTTGCCCTCGCCGGCGCGGGCGTTGGGGTTGGCCTTCAGCGCCGGGTCGCTGCTGCGCGGCTGGAGCGGGACGCGGGAGCGGTTGAAGCGGGCGTCCGGGTCGGTCGCCGGGTCCCAGTTCACGATGGTGGAGGGGTACCAGTAGGAGGCGTACGGCTGGTTGCCGGTCGCTGCCGGGGCCGGTGCCGGGGCGGCGGGCCGGGCCTCGGCGGGGGCGGCGCCCAGCACGGCGGCGCCCAGGGCCGCGGAGAGCAGGAGCGCGAGGTGTCGTGACATGCGGTGGCTCCGATCGAACGGAGAAGGGGGTGGGCCCCGCCCCGGAGGGCCCGGGGCGGCGGCGCGTACATGCGGACGTACGGGGGTGCCGGCGCGGGCGGGCTGCCGGGGCGGAGCGCGGCGCGCCGGGACCGACCCCTTCGGCCCAGCGAGGCTAAACCGCTTAAGAAGTGCTGTCAACGGTGGGCGGCGAGGTGCTCTCCCGGACGGTCAGCCTGGGGGTGGGCATCTGCAGGTCGCGGCCTGCCTCCCCGTCGATCACCGCGAGCAGGCTGCGCGCCACCTGCTCGCCGAGCGCGAAGGTGTCGCGGCTCAGTGCGGTCAGCGGCGGGTGCACGATCCGGGCCAGCACCGAGTCGTCGAACGAGACGATCGACAGCTCCTCGGGTACCCGGACCCCCATCTCCCCGGCCACCCCTAGCCCGGCCACCGCCATCACGTCGCTGTCGTAGATCAGCGCGGTGGGCCGGCGGGGCCGGGAGAGCAGGGTGCGGGTGGCGGCGGCGCCCTCGGCGTCGCTGAAGTCGGTGGGCACCGAGAGCGCGTCCTCCAGCCCGAGCCGGCGGGAGGCGTCGCGCAGGGCGCGGATCCGGCGCTGGGTGTGCTGGAAGTGCGGCAGGCCCGCCAGGTGGGCGATCCGGCGGTGGCCGATCGCGGCGAGGTAGTCGACGATCGAGAGCATCGCCTCGCGGTCGTCCGCCCAGATCCGCATCGGCCCGGCGCCCCGGCCGGGGCCGCCGAGCACCACGACGGGCAGGCCCAGCTCGGCCAGGACGGCCGGGCGGGGGTCGCGGACCTGCAGGTCGACCACGATGAAGGCGTCCACCCGGTGCTCGGAGGCCCACCGCCGGTAGACCCCGATCTCGGCGGCGGTGTCCTCGACCACCATCAGGTGCAGCGCGACCGAGCCGGCCGAGAGCACCGCCTGCAGCCCGGACAGCAGTTGGCTGAAGAAGGGCTCGACGCCGATGGTCCGGGCGGGGCGGGCGATCACCAGGCCGACCGCGTCGGCCCGGGCGCCGCCGAGGGCCCGGGCGGCGCTGTGCGGGCGCCAGTTCATCTCCTCGGCGATCCGCAGGATCCGCTCCCGGGTGGCCTCGCTGACGCCTGGCCGCCCGTTCAGCGCGAAGGAGACCGCGCCCTTGGAGACCCCGGCCTCCCGGGCGATGTCGGCGATGGTCGGTCTGCCCACGGATTCCGACTCCCCTCTCTTGACAGTCGAGTTTAGGCGGGAGCATAGTCCCTGGAACAGCTAGACCGGTTTAGTTGGACAGGTTCCGGAATCAGGCACAATCCCCCACCCACCCGACGCTCCGGGAGACACCGCCATGCGAAGAATCTGGGCAGCCCTGACGACCGCCGCGGTCGCCGCCACCGCGCTCACCGGCTGCGGCCTCGGCTCCGACACCCCGAACGGCGACAGTGCGGCGAGCGCGGCGGCCACCGGCGAGGTCAAGGGCAAGGTCTCGATCCAGACCTGGGCGCTGAAGCCCAAGTTCACCGACTACATGCAGGGCGTCATCACCGGCTTCCAGCAGAAGTACCCGGGCGTGCAGGTCGAATGGCTCGACCAGCCGGGCGACGGCTACGCCGACAAGGTCCTCAGCCAGGCCGCCGCCGGCACCCTCCCCGACGTGGTCAACCTGCCGCCGGACTTCGCCCTGCCGCTCGCCAAGCAGGACCTGCTGCTGGACGTCGCCAAGGCCGACCCGAAACTCGCCTCCGAATACGTCCCCGGCGGCCTCGACGCCTACCGCTTCGCCGGCCGCGAGGGCACCTACGGCTATCCGTGGTACCTCAACACCGATGTGAACTACTGGAACTCGGAACTGATGGCGAAGTACGGCCTGGATCCGAAGAAACTCCCCACCACCCTGGACGAACTCATCGCCCAGGCCCGGGTGATGAAGGAGAGGTCCGGCGGCTCCACCTACCTGATGAGCCGCAAGCCCGGACTCGGCGACTTCGCCAACGCCGGGGTGCGGATCATGGCCGAGGACGGCAAGTCCTTCACCTTCAACACCCCCGAGGCCGCCGCACTGCTCGACACCTACCGCGCCGCCTTCAAGGAGGGCCTGCTCCCGCAGGACGTCCTGACCGACAAGTACGCCGGGAACTCCAAGCTGTTCGCCTCCGGCACCGCCGCCTGGACCACCGGCGGCGCCAACCACATCGGCGGCATCGCCACCGACAACCCGACCCTCGCGCCCAAGGTCGTGCCGTCCGCCGCGATGGGCACCCCGCCGCTGTACGTCCAGGGCCTGTCCGTCCCCCGCGGCACCAAGAACCCGGCCGCCGCGGTCGCCCTCGCCCGCTGGGTGACCAGCGCCGAGAACCAGGCCCGGTTCGCCCACCTCACCAGCGTCTTCCCGTCCACCAGGGCCTCCGCCGACGACGCCTTCTTCAGCCGCAGCGACGGCACCAACGCCGGCGACGCCAAGGTCATCGCGTTCACCTCGCTCGCCAAGGCGCGGATGCTCCAGCCCGTCCAGGTGGACGACGCGATGAGCAGCATCATCAACCAGCAGATCGCCCTCGCCATCAGCGGCGGCGCGAGCTCCAAGGAAGCCCTGGACACCGCGGTCGCCCGCTGCAACCAGCTGCTCAAGGGCTGACACCAGGGAGGCAACGGCATGACCCACCGGCGCTGGTTCACCCCCTGGCTGCTCGCCGCCCCCGCGATCGTCTGGCTGGCGGTCTTCAACCTCTGGCCCACCCTGAACACGGTCGTGCTGTCCTTCACCGACGCCAAACCGCTCGGCGGCGGGCGGTTCACCGGTCTCGACAACTACCAACGGGCGCTGGAAGACGAGCAGTTGGCCGACGCCCTGGTCAACAGCATCGTCTACCTGCTGATCTGCCTGCCGCTGCTGACCGTGCTGCCGCTGCTGCTCGCCCTGCTGGTGGAGCGCAAACTGCCCGGCATCACCTTCTTCCGCACCGCCTTCTACACCCCGGTCATCGCCTCCGCCGTCGTCGTCGCCCTGATCTGGGGCTGGGTGCTCGACGACCGCGGCCTGGTCAACGGGCTGCTCCAGCAGACCGGCGCCGCCGACGGGCCGGTGCCCTTCCTCACCGACCGCTGGCTGCTGCTGCTCAGCGCGATCGCCCTGACCACCTGGAAGGGCCTCGGCTACTACATGGTCATCTACCTCTCCGCGCTCGCCAACGTCGGCCGTGAACTGCACGAGGCCGCCGCCGTGGACGGGGCGAGCGCCGTCCGCCGCTTCTGGCACGTCACCCTGCCCGGGGTGCGGCCGACCATGGTGCTGGTCTCCGTCCTCATCTCGGTGTCGGCGCTGCGGATCTTCTCCGAGCTGTACATCCTCTCCGACGGCACCGGCGGCCCCGGCGGGCGCGACATGTCGGTGGTGATGCTGATCCAGATGTACAGCCGGGGCTTCACCGGCCACCTGGGCTACGCCTCCGCGCTCAGCCTGCTGCTGTTCTTCATCACCCTCGGCCCGCTGCTCTTCCTGCTGCGCCTCAACCGGAAGGGGGACTGACCCCGTGACCCGACCCGCCCGGGGCTTCAACACCCCCTCCCCCGCCGGCACCGCGCTGCGCTACCTGCTGCTGGCCGCCGTCCTGCTGCTGGTCATCGGCCCGTTCCTGTGGCAGCTGTCGACCTCCCTCAAGGGCCCCACCGAGGACATCTACACCCGCAGCCCGAGCTTCCTGCCCGAACACCCGACCCTGGACAACTACGCCCGGGTCGCCGACACCATCCCGGTCTGGACGTACGCCGCCAACTCGCTGGTCGTCGCGGCGATCGCGGTGTTCGGCAACGCCTTCGGCGCCACCCTGGCCGGCTTCGCGCTCGCCCGGCTGCGCTTCCGCGGCGTGCGCCTGCTGTTCGGCGCGTTCCTGGCCACCCTGGTGCTGCCCGGCGAGGTCACCATCGTCTCCCAGTACGTCACCGTGCGCAGCATGGGGCTGGCCGACTCGCTGCCCGGGGTCGCCCTGCCGGGCGCGATCGCCATGCTGAACGTGCTGCTGATGCGCACGGCCTTCGCGGCGGTCCCGCCGGAACTGGACCAGGCCGCGCTGGTGGACGGCGCCACGGTCTGGCAGCGGCTGATCCACGTGGGGCTGCCCAATGTGCGGGGCATGCTCAGCGTGGTGGTGATCTTCACCTTCATCGGCGCCTGGGACGACTTCCTCTGGCCGCTGATCGTGCTGACCGACCCGGAGAAGTACACGCTCACGGTCGGACTCCAGTACCTCAACGGCACGTTCACCTCCAACCCGCGGCTGATCGCGGCCGGCACGATGATCGCCTTCCTGCCGATCGTCGTGGTGTTCGCGCTCTGCCAGCGCTTCTTCTTCAAGGGCGTCGAGGAGGGAGCCGTCAAGGGATAGGGGACAGCAGCACCGCCGGCCCGATCCGCCCCTCCGAGGAACCCCCGAGGAAGCCACCGCGCATGACCGCCGACCGACCTGCCGCCCGCACCGACCAAACCGCCGACCTGCCCGACCACGCCGCCGACCGCACGACCGGCCGCGGGCCCGCCCCCGAACCCGCGGCCGCGCCGCGCTTCGGCGTCAACTACACGCCCAGCCGGGGCTGGTTCCACCACTGGCTGGACTTCGACCTCGACGCCGTCCGCGCCGACCTCGACTCGATCGCCGCCCTCGGCCTGGACCACCTGCGGGTCTTCCCGCTCTGGCCGGTGTTCCAGCCCAACCGCACCCTGATCCGCCCGCAGGCCGTCGACCAGCTGCTCCGGCTGGTGGACGCGGCCGGCGAGCGCGGCCTCGACGTCGCGGTGGACGGCCTGCAGGGCCACCTCTCCAGCTTCGACTTCCGGCCCGCGTGGACGGTCACCTGGCACCGCCGCAACCTCTTCACCGACCCCGAGGTCCTCGACGGGCAGAGCGCCTACCTGCGCACCCTGGCCGGGGCGCTGCACGGACGGCCCAACTTCCTGGGCATGACGGTCGGCAACGAGGTCAACCAGTTCTCCGGCGACCCGCACCCCGACCCCGACCGGGTGACCACCGCCGGGGCCGCCGCCTGGCTGCGCCGGATGCTCGCCGCCTGCGAGGAGGGCGCCCCCGGCCGGCTCCACCTGCACGCCTCCTACGACGCCGCCCACTACCTGGACGACCACCCGTTCACGCCCTGGCACTCGGCCCGGATCGGCGCCGCGACGGCCGTGCACTCGTGGGTGTTCAACGGCACCGCCCAGCGCTACGGCGCCCGCTCCACCGCCACCGCGCAGCACGCCGCGTACCTCGTTGAGCTCTCCAAGGCGTGGGCCGCCGACCCGCACCGCCCGGTGTGGCTGCAGGAGGTCGGCGCCCCGGCCCCGCACATCGGCCCCGCGGACGCCGCCCGCTTCACCGCCGAGACCGTCGCGGCCGTGCTGGACTGCCCGGACCTGTGGGGCGTCACCTGGTGGTGCTCGCACGACGTCGACCGCTCGCTGGCGGACTTCCCCGAGCTGGAGTACAGCCTCGGCCTGCTCACCAACGACCGCCGGGTCAAGCCGGCCGGCGCCCGGCTGGCCGCCGCCGCGGCCGGGCTGCGCGCGGGCTGGACGCCGCCCCCGCCGCGCACCACCGCCCTGGTGGTGGAGACCGGCGGGGAGGTCGACGCCCCCAAGCGCTCGGTCTGCGCGCCCGGCGGCCCGGTGTTCGAGGCGTTCATGCGCCTCGCCGGGGACGGCGCCCGGCCGACCGCGGTGCTCGCCGAGCTGGCCGACGACCCGGCCCACCTCGCCGCCCGCGGCATCACCGAGGTCGTCCGCTGCGACGACGTACGCTGACGCCGACCGACCTTCGTCCGCGTACCACCCCGTGCCACCCCTCAGCCCCGCACCAGTCACGCAACGGAGCCCGCCGCCATGCACGATGACCGCACCCTGGTCGAAGCCCGCCTCAAGCGCGTCCTGGAGGAGCGGATCCTCCCCGCCCTCTATCCGGAGTCCGTCCCGCTGGAGGTCGGCATCTGGACGGCACCGGACGAACCCGTCCCGGTGGCCGAGGGGTTGGCCGCGCCGCGCACGCCGATCGCGGTCGGCGACGCCTGGGGCGCGCCCTGGGGCACCAGTTGGCTGACGGTCAGCGGCACGGTGCCCGAGGCGTGGGCCGGTCGCACCGTCGAGGCGCTGATCGACCTGGGCTTCGACGCCAACATGCCGGGCTTCCAGTGCGAGGGCCTGGTCTACCGGCCGGACGGCAGCCCGGTGAAGGGGCTCAACCCGCGCAACCAGTGGGTGCGGATCGCCGCCCCCGCGGCGGGCGGGGAGCAGGTGCTGCTGCACGTCGAGGCCGCCGCCAACCCGGTGATCCTGGACTACCACCCCTTCCTGCCCACCGAATTGGGCGACCGGGAGACCGCCGGCGACAAGCCGCAGTACCGGCTGGCCCGGATGGACCTCGCGGTGTTCGACGAGACCGTCTGGGAGCTGGTGCTCGACCTGGAGGTGCTCGGCGAGCTGATGGCCGAACTGCCGGTCGACGGCACCCGCCGCTGGGAGATCCTGCGTGCCGTCGAACGGGCCCTGGACGCGGTCGACCTCCAGGACGTCAACGGCACCGCCGCCGCGGCCCGTTCGGAGCTGACCGGGGTGCTCTCCTCCCCCGCCGTGCCGTCCGCGCACCGGATCAGCGCGGTCGGCCACGCCCACATCGACTCGGCGTGGCTCTGGCCGCTGCGCGAGACCGTCCGCAAGGTCGCCCGGACCACCGCCAACATGACCGCCCTGCTGGAGGACGAGCCGGACTTCGTCTACACGATGTCCCAGGCGCAGCAGTACGCCTGGATCAAGGAGCACCGGCCCGAGGTGTACGCGCGGGTCAAGAAGGCGGTCGCCGAGGGGCGGTTCGTCCCGGCCGGCGGGATGTGGGTGGAGTCGGACACCAACATGCCGTCCGCGGAGGCGATGGCCCGCCAGTTCGTCCACGGGAAGCGGTTCTTCCTGGAGGAGTTCGGGGTCGAGAACCAGGAGGCGTGGCTGCCGGACACCTTCGGCTTCACCGGCGGGCTGCCGCAGATCATCCGCAACGCCGGCTCCCGGTGGCTGCTGACCCAGAAGATCTCGTGGAGCCAGGTCAACAGGTTCCCGCACCACACCTTCCTGTGGGAGGGCATCGACGGCACCCGGATCTTCACCCACTTCCCGCCGGTGGACACCTACAACTGCTCGATGCAGGGTCGTGAACTCGCCCACGCCGAGCGCAACTTCAAGGACAAGGGAGCGGCCCGGCACTCGATCGCGCCGACCGGCTGGGGCGACGGCGGCGGCGGCACCACCCGCGAGATGGTCGGCAAGGCGGCCCGGCTGCGGAACCTGGAGGGCTCGCCGACCGTGGTGTGGGAGCGGCCGGCCGCGTTCTTCGCGAAGGCCGAGGCGGAGTACGCCTCCCCGCCGGTCTGGACGGGCGAGCTGTACCTGGAGCTGCACCGGGCGACCCTGACCAGCCAGGCCCGCACCAAGCAGGGCAACCGGCGCAGCGAGAACCTGCTCCGCGAGGCCGAACTCTGGTGCGCCACCGCGACCTTGCGCACGGGCGCGGAGTACCCGTACGCGGAGCTGGACCGGATCTGGAAGACGGTGCTGCTGCACCAGTTCCACGACATCCTGCCCGGCTCCTCGATCGCCTGGGTGCACCGGGAGGCCGAGGCCACCTACCGGCGGATCGCGGCGGAGCTGGAGGAGCTGATCGGGGCCGCCCAGCGCGCCCTGGCCGGGGCGCCGTCGGGCGGGCGGGAGCTGGTCTTCAACGGGGCGCCGCACGGCCGTTCGGCGGTCCCCGCGGGCGGGGCGGCCGCACCGGCCGCGGTCGACGGCGGCTGCACGGCGCAGCCGCGGGACGGCGGCTTCGTCCTGGACAACGGGCTGCTGCGGGTCGTGGTGGACGCCGACGGGCTGGTCGTCTCGGTGCTGCACCTGGCCGACGGGCGCGAGACGCTGGCGCCGGGCGGCCGGGCCAACCTGCTCCAACTGCACCCCGACTTCCCCAACATGTGGGACGCCTGGGACGTCGACCAGTTCTACCGCAACACCGTCACCGACCTGACGGCCGCCGACACGGTGGAGCTGGTCGCCGACGGCCGGGAGGCCGTCGCGGTGCGGGTGGCCCGGTCGTTCGGCTCCTCCACGGTCGTCCAGACGCTGACGCTGCGGGCGGGCGCCCGGCGGCTCGACCTGGACACCGAGGTCGACTGGCACGAGACCGAGAAGTTCCTGAAGGCGGCCTTCCCGCTGGACCTGCACACCGACCGGTACGCCGCCGAGACCCAGTTCGGGCACCAGTTCCGTCCCACCCACACCAACACCAGCTGGGAGGCGGCCAAGTTCGAGGCGTGCAACCACCGCTTCGTCCACCTCGCCGAACCCGGCTGGGGCGTCGCCCTGGTCACCGCGTCCACGTACGGGCACGACGTGACCCGGACGGTCCGGGACTGCGACGGCGGCACCACCACGACCGTCCGGTTCTCGCTGCTGCGCGCCCCGCGCTTCCCCGACCCGCAGACCGACCAGGGGCTGCACCGGTTCCGGCATGCGCTGGTGCCCGGCGCCGGGATCGGCGACGCGGTCCGCGAGGGCCACCTGATCAACCTGCCGGAGCGCCGGGTCACCGGCAGCGCCGAGGCGGTCGAGCCGCTGGTCGCGTCGGACCACGACGCGATCGTGGTCAGCGCCGTCAAGCTGGCGGACGACGGCAGCGGCGATCTGGTGGTCCGGGTGTACGAGGCGCACGGCGGCCGGGCCGCGGGCCGGCTCGCCGTGTCGTTCCCGGTCGCCGGGGCGGTGCCCTGCGACCTGCTGGAGCGGCCGTGGGACGGCACCCGCGGCCGGGTGGCCCTGGCGCAGGACGGCGCGGTCGAGCTGGAGCTGCGGCCGTTCGAGCTGGTCACCCTGCGGCTGCGGGCGGCCTGACCGCGGCCCGACGGCGACGGCCCGGCCCGGACCCCGGCGGGTGGGCCCGGGCCCGGGCCGCACCGGACGCCGCGGCTCGCGGGTGCGCCTTGTGGACGGCGGCCCGGTTCGGCAGGATCCCCGGGGCAGCCGCCACCACCCCGGACGGCGCCCCCGGCACCGTCCGGCGGGACCGCCCGCCAACGTACGGAGAACCCGTGACCGTCCTGACCGCCGCCCTCGACATCGGCGGCACCAAGATCGCCGGTGCGCTCGTCGACGGGGCCGGCGCGCTGCACCGGCGCCACCAGCTGGACACGCCCGCCCGGGAGCCCGCCGAGGCCGTCCTCGCCACCGTGCACCGGGTGCTCGACCACCTCGCCGCCGACCCGCGCTGGGCGCAGGTCACCGCGGTGGGCGTCGGCAGCGCCGGACCGGTGGACGCCGCCGAGGGCACGGTCAGCCCGGTCAACATCCCCGGCTGGCGGCGCTTCCCGCTGGTCGCCGCCGTCGCCGCGCACCCCGCCGTGTCCGCCGGGGCACTGCCGGTGGTGCTCGGCGGCGACGGGGTGGCGATGGCCGCCGCGGAGCACCGGCACGGGGCCGCCCGGGGCGCGGACAACGCGCTCTGCCTGGTCGTCTCCACCGGCGTCGGCGCCGGACTGGTCCTGGACGGCGCCGTCCGGCCCGGCCCCAGCGGCAACGCCGGCCACCTCGGGCACATCACGGTCGACCTCGACGGCGAGCCGTGTCCGTGCGGCTCCCGCGGCTGTCTGGAGGGCATCGCCAGCGGCACCGCGATCGCCCGCCGCGCACGGGCGGCCGGCTGGCGCCCGAGCGGCACCGACGGCTCCGCCCGGGCGGTCGCCGACTCCGCCCGGGCCGGCGACCCGGTCGCGCTGGCCTCCTTCGACCGGGCCGCCCAGGCGCTGGCCGCCGGGATCGCCGCCACGGCGGCGCTGGTCGACCTGCAGCGGGTGGTGGTCGGCGGGGGCGTCGCGCAGACCGGCGAGCTGCTGTTCGGCCCGCTGGCCCGGCACCTCGACCGCTACGCCGCGCTGCCCTACGTCCGCGGACTGGACGTCCGGCGCGCCGAGCTCGGGCCGGACGCCGGCCTGGTCGGCGCCGCCGCACTCGCCGTGGAGCGCGTCTGACGGCTCCCGCCCCGGGGCCCAGCGGCGGACGCGGCAACCGGCGGGTGCCGACGGACGTGCCAGCAGGCGGGTGCCGACCGACCCGGCACCGGGCCGGTACCGGCGGACGCGGCGGTGGGCGGGGAGGCGGACGCCGGTCCGCACGGCATCGTCCGCCTCCCCGCCCACCTGTGACACCCGGGGGCATCCCGAACCCCGGGGATCCAGCGGTGTGGCGCGACCCCACCCCGCAGGAGCCGCGGCACACGTTCGAGGGGCCGGACTCAGACCCGCTGCCAGAGCGCGGGCACGGCCGACGGCTCCCAGCCCGGCTGGGCCTGGTGGCCCTGCAGGCAGCGGTAGGTGGCGCCGTTCCAGGTGACGGTGGCACCGGCCTGGTAGACAGTGCCGGCCTTCCAGGTGCCCTCACCCGGGCCCGGACCGGGGCCGGGGCCGGGGCCCGCGTCGCCGGTCTTCAGGGTCAGGCCGTAGCCCTGCAGGATCGGGTTCAGCGGCTGGAAGTACGTCGTCCCGCCGCTGGAGCAGGTCCCGCTGCCGCCCGAGGTGACGCCCTGCGCCTGGCTGCCGGAGATGTACGAGCCGCCGGAGTCGCCCGGCTCCGCGCACACCGTCGTCCGGGTCACCCCGGAGACCGTGCCCTCCTGGTAGGTGACGCTGGTGTTGTGCTGCTGGACGGTCCCGCAGTGCCAGCCGGTCGTCGAGCCGGAACGGCAGACCGAGGAGCCGACCGGCTGCAGCACCGACCCGGCCACCTGGACGTTCGCGCCGCCGGAGCCCTTCACGTACGGGGTGGCCGTCCAGTTGGCGTTGGTCGCCACCCAGGCCATGTCGCTGCCGGGGAACTGCGAGGCCTGGAAGGAGCCCTGCGCCACCTGGTTGAAGCCGGTGGTCGTGGTGCCCGGCCGCCCGCAGTGCCCGGCCGTGGCGAAGCCCTGCGTGGTGCCGCGGGTGACGGCGAAGCCCACCGAGCAGCGCCCGCTGCCGTTCATGTAGTACGCGTCGCCGCCGCGGATGTCGTGGAGCGGGCGCGGGGCCTCGGTCACCGTGACGACCTTCACCAGGGCCCGGTCGACCCCGGCCGCGGCCGCCAGGCGTTCCGCTGCGGCCGCTGAAGTGGCCTCCACGGTCAGCGCGTTGGTGCGCACGTCGACGTACCAGACGGGCGAGCCGGTCGGCGGGCTCGCGGCGGCCGCGCGGTCCAGCGCCGCCTTGGCGGTGTCCAGCGCGGACAGCGCGTGCGGGACGACCGCGGCCCGCGCACCGGCCGCACGGATCGCCGCGGCCTCACCGGCCCGGGTGGTGGCCACGGTCAGGGTGCCGGAGTCGGCGCCGTCGACCCAGGCGCCGGCGAAGCCCGCCAGCCGCTGCTGCAGGCCGGCCGCCCGGGCACCGGCCTCGGCCTCGTTCACCAGCCGCGCCCTGGCCTGCCCGGCCGTCAGGCCGAGGTCGCGCTGCATCGCGGCGAGCACCTCGGGCACGGTGGCGTCGACGGCGAGGGTCGCGGCGGCCGACGTGGGGGTGTCGGCCCGGTCCGCGGCGGGCGCGGCAGCCGCGCCCGCTCCCTGAACTGTCGTCAACAACAGCCCGGCTGCCGCCAGGGCGGTACACGCCGCACGGGCGTGACGTCGGAGCATGGGGGAGGTCTCCTCGGATTTCGGTGTGGGGGTTGCCGAAACCGTAAGGACCCCCCGCCCCCCGCACCAGATGCCAACTTCCCCCTACCACGGCGTTATGACCCGCCCTGAGTACCCGTACTCACCCCCGCCCGAGTACCCGGCCGCTGTCCGCGCCCCCGACTCCCCCGCCATGCTGGCCACTTGAGCCCGGTGCACCGCGCCCGACGCCGGTGCGGCAGGAGGGCCGGTCCGCGCGGCGGTGCGGACCGGCCCCCCTGTCGTACCGGGCCGGGCGTGTCCTGTACTTCCCTGGGTCCTAGGCGAACGCGGCCGGGCGGCCGAGGGCGACCAGGCGGTGGTCCTTGGTGCCGATGTAGATGCGGCCCTTGTCGGTGGCGGGGACGGAGAACTTGCTGACCGTGCCGATCGGGAAGGAGCGCCGCAGCTTGAGCGTGCCGTCGACCGGGACGGCGTCGTAGGCGCGCAGTTCGCCGCCCTCGCCGTACTTGCCGGTGCCGGTCCAGATCACCCAGACCAGGGCGGAGCCGGAGCGGGTGCCGTCGGAGGTGACGACGGGCGAGCCGGACATCTTCAGGTAGTCCTCGGCGCTGGTGCCCGCGCTGGTGAGGACCGGGTCGCCGGCGCCGTTCACGGAGTACTTGAGGGCGCGCAGCTTGCCGTAGTTCTCGACGGTGTAGACGTAGCCGCCGTCGCCGCCCCAGACCCCGGGGTGGCCCCAGACGCCGCCGTACGGGCCGGTCATACCGACGACCTTGTCGGTGCCGCCGGGGCCCTGCCCCATGCCGCCGAGGTCGTCGCGGTCGAGCAGGAAGATCCGGCCGTCCTTGCCGACCTGGACGAGCAGCCGCGGGTGGGAGGGCGTGCCGAAGATCGAGGACGGCAGGGCGACCGGGCCGCCGGAGCCGAGGTCGGTGTCCCGCTGGTCGAGGGTGGCGTTGTTGGCGGGGCTGAAGAAGTCCTTGGGCGTGAAGGTGCCGTCGCCGTTGACGGCGAACCGGATGACGGATTCACCGAGCCCGCCGGGCGGTTTGTTGCCCGGCCCGCGGGCGGGTGAGGCGCCGGCGCCCTGGCCGTTGGCGGTGGTGAGGATGATCCGGCCGGGGCCGTCGGAGACGAGGCCGCTGCCGGCCATCCAGATGCTGGCCCGCTGGGTGTCGGAGTTCGCGACGGTGGACCACAGGGTGAGCTTGCGGGTCTTGAGGTCGAGTCCGGCGAGGGTGCCGATGTAGTCGCCGATGCCGCAGAGCGAGCCGAAGCCGAAGTAGATCGCGCCGTCGAGCAGCAGCAGTCCGGGGCGCTGGAGGGAGCGGTAGGCGTTGAAGGGCTTGCCGGGGGCGTTGACGGGATCACCCTGGACGGTGACCGGCCAGCCGCTGCGTTCGGCGCCGGTCTGCGCGTCGACGGCGTGGACGTAGTGGTGCGGGTGCTTGTCGTCGGGGCCGTCGTCGACCTTGCTGGTGAGGTAGACGGTGCCGGTGGACGCGTCGTACACGGGGGTGGAGGTGGTGCCGACGTTGGGGCCGGGGTCGGAGCAGCCGATGGCGGCGGAGGCCCAGGCGGGGCCCATCTCGCGGTGCCACTTCACGGCGCCGGTCCGCGCGTCGATGCCGTAGACGTGGTTGGTCTCGGTGGCGACGACCACGGTCGACCCGATGACCAGGGGTTGGGCGAAGACCTGGCCGTTGAGCGGGGTGGTGAAGCGGATGCCGAAGTCGGATCGGCCGACCTCGGCCGGGGAGAGCAGGGGTTCGTCCCGGTCCCAGCCGGTGCGTTCGGTGGTGACGGAGATCGTCGTGGTGTCGGCCCGGGCGGCGCCGGCCGCGGGGGCGAGCAGGGCGAGGCCGGCGAGGAGGGCGGCGGCGCGTCTGTGCGGCCGGCTGCGGTGTTCTGATCCACTCATGCCGACATGGTTCGGCCGCGTCCGGGCGCCCACCAGTGAAGTGGTCCAGTCGGCCTACGGCCGGTCCGGCCGCCGGACGGCGCCCGAGCACCGCCCCCCCGGCCCGGGACACCCGCTGGCCCGG
>NZ_JBSGXP010000102.1:0-32414 GCF_053610105.1 Kitasatospora sp. NPDC054939
CGGGGGGGGGGGGGGGGGGGGCGGGGAAACCCTGGTCGAGCCCCACAGGCGGGTGTACTGCCCGCCTTCGCGCGCCGGGGTAGGGCCCCCGCCCCGGGGGCCCCCTTCCGCGTTCCCAGGGCGTGTCCGACGATTCGCGCGCCCGGTGGGAATCGTCGGACACGCCCTACAGCGCGTCCTTGCGCTGCAGCACGTTGTAGGCGATCCAGCCGGGCAGCACCGGCAGCCAGAAGGTGAGCGCCCGGTAGAGGAAGACCGCCGGGGTGGCCACGGTCGGCGGCACGTCGGCGACGGTCAGCGCGCCGATCAGGGCGACCTCGACCGGGCCGATGCCGCCCGGGGTGGGAATCGCGGACCCGGCCGCGTTGGCGGTCAGGAAGACCACCGCGACCGCCGAGAAGCTGATGCTGCCGCCGAAGGCCTGCACCGAGGCGTCCAGGCAGGCGGTGAAGGAGAGCGTCAGCAGCAGGATGCCGCCGAAGCCGGTGACCAGCTTGCTGGGCGTCTGCATCAGATCGAGCATCCGGGGCACCACGCCGAAGAACAGCGAGCGCAGCCGGTTCAGCACGAAGCGCCGCAGCGGGGCGACCGCCGCGATCACCAGGGCGAGCACTGCGGCGCTCAGCACCCCGATGATCACCGCGCGGGAGGCGGAGAGGTCGCCGTTGGTCTGGCTGCCGGTGATCAGACCGAAGCTGAACAGCAGCAGCAGGTGCCCGGCCAGGCCGGCCAGCTGGGAGGCGCCGACCGAGGCGACCGCCTGCCCGGGCCGGATGCCGGCCTTCTGCAGGTAGCGGGTGTTGAGCGCGATGCCGCCGATCGCGGCGGGCGCGACGAGCTTCACGAAGGAGCCGGCGAGCTGCGCGGCGACGGTGCGCCGGAACGGCAGCTTCTCCGGGACGAAGCCGGTCAGGCTCATCGAGGCGGCGATGTAGCTGAACGCGGCGGCGGCCAGCGCGACCGTCGCCCACGCCCAGTCCATCTGGGAGAGCCTCAGCTGGGCCGGCTTGATGGTGGTCAGTGCGAGGTACGCGGCGAAGGTCAGCGCGATCAGCATGATCAGGCTCTTCGGCTTGAGCCGCTCCAGCTTGGCCGGCTCCATCGGCGCCTCGGGCGCGATCTGCAGGATCTGGCCGCGGATCCGGCTGAGCAGGTCCTCGCCGGCCGCCGCGATGTCCTCCTCCGCCTGCTGCTGGGTGCGCTCGCCGGCGGCGACCTGCTCCAGCGCGCGGGCCCGGGCGGCGGTCTTCCGCTCCTTGCCGAGCTTCTTCAGGTCGACCCTGGTGGAGCGGCTCATGCCGACCGGCTGCAGCAGCGGCAGCGCCAGCGCGACCCGCTCGGCGCCGAGCACGTGGTTGGCGGTGCTGACGGCCCGCTCCGGGCCGATCCGCAGGGCGAAGGTGGTGACCAGCTGGGCGACGTCGATGCGCAGCGTCAGGTCGGTGGCCGCGATGTCGCCGCCGGAGAGGTTGACCAGGCAGGCCGTCCTCCCGTCGACGACCAGCAGCGACTCGCCGGTGAGCCGGCGGTGCGCGATCCGGCGCTCGTGCAGGGCGGCGACGGACTCCCAGAGCGAGGCCATCACCGCGTCGGTGACCTCCTCGTCCGCGAGGTCGTCCAGGGTGCGGCCCTCGACGTGCTCGTACACCAGGATCGCCGCGTCCGGGCCGAGCTCGGAGGTGGCGACCAGCTGCGGGGCGCGGGCGCCGGAGGAGGCCGCCGCGTACGCGATCAGCGCCTCCTGCTCCAGCGCCTGGCGCAGCGACTGCGGGCTGCGGCGGACGGCCACCGAGCGCAGCCGCAGCCGCCGCCAGGCGCGGTAGAAGAAGCCGGACGCCTGCTGCTCGCGGTCGATGATGTGGACGTCCAGCGGCGGGCCGCTCTGCTGGGCGACCAGGTAGCGGCGGGTGCCGCCGGGGGCGTCGGGGGCGCGGTGGGCGCTCGCCGGGGTGAAGCCGACCTTCCGCAGGCCGATCATCAGGTGCTGGCCGGTGGGCCGGATGTTGGGCGAGCCGATCGCGTACAGCGTCCCGTAGGCGACGGACCAGCCGATCAGCACGGTGAGCAGCAGCGAGAGCGGGGTGGTGGCGCTGCTGAGCAGCTCGGTGACCCCGCTGAAGATCACCACCACCCAGAGCGCGACCCGCCAGCGCGGCCGGCTCGACATGCCGACCGCGGTCATGTAGGCGATCACCGGGGCGAGGTAGCCGTGCACCGGATCGGTCAGGGTGCCGTTGCTGTCCGTCGGCAGCCGGGTCAGCGAGTCCCGGATCTGGTCGGAGGCCCCCTCGGCGACCCACCAGTCGATCCCCAGCGACACCCCGTAGGCGAGCACCGAGGCGAGCACGCCGTCGGCGACCCGCAGGCCGTCGCGCTTGATCAGCCGCTCCACCGCGAAGGAGAGCGGTACGGCGAGCACGGCGACGCTGGAGACCAGGCCGGCCAGGGTGGCGAGCACCGGGGAGAAGCGGGGGGCGTTGGCGGCGATGTCCGACTCGATGCCGGTGGTGGTCGAGGTCGCCACCCCGGCCAGCACGAACACCGCGACGATGCCGAGGACTCCGGTGAGGAAGCGGATCAGGTCGGACGGGCGGTGCGCGCGGGCGGCGAGCAGCGGCTCGTCCACGTCGATGTGCGGCGCGTCGTCCAGCGGGTCGTGCGGCGCGGGCTGCTGCTGGGCCGGTACGCTCACCGGCACCGCCGCGGGCGACTCGATGCGCTCGGGTGCGCCGGTCGGCTGCGGGGTCTTGATGGCGTGGTCCTTGCTCGGGCGGTCCGTGCTCGGGGAGCCTTCCGGCGAAGGCTCCGGCGTCGGCGAGGCGGTCGACCCGTCGCGGGGGCGTGCGGGCAGGTCGGAGTCGGACTCGTCGGAGCCCTCGTCCACACCCACGTCAGCCGTCCCGGTCATCTGGTCTTGTCCTCGTATCACCACTCACCGCCCCGAAGATGGTGGCATGCCGCGACGCCCCGTGCTGGACAGGGGGCGCATCGGGCGCGGCGGATCGTTCGTACGGGACCACGTGCTCGCCCGGATGGGGAAGAATGCCGCAGGTGACGGACGCCGACGACGACCACGGGCCCGACGGACCGGGACCCTTCGCCGAACTGGTTCTCGACCTGGCCGAGCGGATTCCACCCGGGCGGGTGATGACCTACGGGGACATCGCCGAGTACCTGGGCCGGGGCGGCCCCCGCCAGGTCGGCCGGGTGCTCGCCCTGTACGGCGGCGCGGTGCCCTGGTGGCGGGTGATCCGCGCCGACGGCAGCCTGCTGCCCGGCCACGAGCACCGCGCCCTGGAGCACTACCGGGTCGAGGGCACCCCGCTGCGCACCCGCAGCGACCCGCCCCGGGTCGACCTGCGCCAGGCCCGCTGGGACGGACGGTAGCGCCCGGACCCCGCGGCCCGGACCACTTCCCGGGAACCGGGTGCGCCGACGGGAATGACGGGGCAGGATCGTAGGCTCGATACGGACGGGCCCGCGCGGGCCCGTCCGCCGTTGCCCGATGCACGACCCCCCAGGACGTCCGTGAGCTCCCCCTACCGTCTGGTGCGCAGCCCCCTCGCGCAGCCCGTACCGCCCGTGCTGGACGACTACCAGCGCGCCGTGGTCGAGCACGCCGCGGGCCCGCTGCTGGTGCTCGCCGGGCCCGGCACGGGGAAGACCACCACCCTGGTCGAGGCGGTCGCCCGGCGGATCGAGCGCGGCACCGACCCCGAGAAGATCCTCGTCCTCACCTTCAGCCGCAAGGCCGCGATGGAGCTGCGCGACCGGATGTCCGGCCGGCTCGGCGCCTCCGCCGCCCCGCAGGCCACCACCTTCCACTCCTTCTGCTACGCCCTGCTCCGCGCCCACCAGGACCCGCAGGCCTACGCCGAACCGCTGCGGCTGCTCTCCGGCCCCGAGCAGGACGTCATGGTCCGCGAACTGCTGGCCGGCGGCGCCGAGGACGCCAGGGCCGGCCGCGGCCGGATCGACTGGCCGCTGGACCTGCGCGCCTGCCTGACCACCCGCGGCTTCGCCGACGAGGTCCGCGCGGTGCTCGCCCGCAGCCGCGAGCTCGGCCTCGGCGAGGAGGAGCTGCAGCGCTTCGCCGAGGGCGTCCGGCGCCCCGACTGGGCCGCCGCCGCGCACTTCCTCGCCGACTACCTCGACGTGCTCGACCTGCGCGGCGTCCTCGACTACGCGGAGCTCGTCCACCGGGCCGTGCTGCTCGCCGAGCGCCCCGAGGTGGGGGAGGAGCTGCAGCGCCGCTACGAGGTCGTCTTCGTCGACGAGTACCAGGACACCGACCCCTCCCAGGTGCGGCTGCTGCGCCGGCTGGCCGGCGGCGGCCGCGACCTCGTCGCGGTCGGCGACCCCGACCAGTCGATCTACGCGTTCCGCGGCGCCGACATCAACGGCATCCTGGAGTTCCCGCAGACCTTCCGGCAGGCCGACGGCAGCCCCGCCGAGGTCCGGGTGCTGCGGGTCTCCCGCCGCTCCGGCGCCGTCCTGCTGGCCGCCTCCCGGGAGATCGCCCGGCGGATGCCGATGGGCCGGCTGCCCGCCGACAAGCTCGCCCAGCACCGCGCCCTGCTGCCCTCCCGCGAGGGCGGCCGGGTCGAGGTGTACACCTACCCCACCCCCGGCACCGAACTGGACTCGATCGCCGACCTGCTGCGCCGCGCCCACCTGGAGGACGGCGTGCCGTGGGGCGAGATGGCCGTCCTGGTCCGGGCCGGCGCCCGCTCCATCCCCGGCGTGCGGCGGGCGCTCGGCGCGGCCGGCGTCCCGCTGGAGATCGACGGCGACGACCTGCCGCTGCGCGAGGAGCCGGCCGTGGCCCAGCTGCTGCTCGCCCTGCGGGTCTGCGCCGAACAGGCCGTCCGGCAGAGCGCCCGCGACCGGCGGAGCGGCGAGGACGACCCCGGCCCGCTTGCCGCCGACCCGCTCACCACCGACCTCGCCCACAGCCTGCTCACCGGCCCGCTCGGCGGACTCGACGGCGCCGACCTGCGCCGGCTCGGCCGCGCCCTGCGCGAGGAGGAACGCGCCGCGCTGCGCGCCGCCGAACTGCCCGCCGCCGCACTGCGCCCCGCCGACGAACTGATCCGCGAGGCGCTCGCCGAGCCCGAGCGCCTGGTCGCCTTCGACGCCCCCTACGCCCGCCGGGCGAGCGACCTCGGCGTGCTGCTGCGCAAGGTCCGCGAGCGGCTGGCCGGCGGCTGCACCGCCGAGGACGCCCTGTGGGACCTCTGGGACGGCAGCCGCCGCTGGCGCGACCGCCTGGAGCGGGCGGCCTTGCGCGGCGGCGCGGCCGGCCGCAACGCCGACCGCGACCTGGACGCCCTCTGCGCCCTGTTCGAGACCGCCGCCCGCGCCGAGGAGCAGGTCACCGGCCACCGCAGCGCCCTCGACCTGCTCGCCGAGCTGGAGGCGCAGGACATCGCCGCCGACACCCTGACCGTCCGCGCGGTGCGCCCCGAGGCCGTCCGGCTGATGACCGCCCACCGCTCCAAGGGCCTGGAGTGGCGCCTGGTCGTCGTCGCCGGCGTGCAGGACGGCCTCTGGCCCGACCTGCGCCGCCGCGGCTCGCTGCTGGAGGCCGACCGGATCGGGCGCGACGGCCTCGCCGAACCGCTCTCCCCGGCCGCCCTGCTCGGCGAGGAGCGCCGCCTCTTCTACGTCGCCGCCACCCGCGCCAAGGAGCGGCTGGTGGTCACCGCCGTCAAGGCGCCCGCCGACGACGGCGACGAGCCCTCCCGCTTCCTGCGCGAGCTCTACCGGGAGGACGTCGACCCCAGGACCGGCAAGGTGCTGCGCCGCACCCCGCCCGCCACCGTCGAGGACGTCACCCACCGCCCGCGCCGCCCGCTCTCGGTGCCCGCGCTGGTCGCCGAGCTGCGCGCGGTCACCGTCGACCCGGCCCGCTCGCCGGAGCTGCGCCGGGCCGCCGCCGAACGGCTCGCCGCGCTGGCCGCCGCCACCGACGAGGACGGGCTGCCGCTGGTGCCCGCCGCCCGCCCCGAGCGCTGGTGGGGCCTGGACGACCCGACCGCCGCACCCGACCCGCTGCGCCACCCGGACCTGCCGGTGCGGCTGTCCGGCAGCGGGCTGGAGCAGCTGGAGAACTGCTCCCTGCAGTGGTTCCTGGACAAGGAGGTCAAGGCCCGCGGCGCCGGCTCGGCCGCCCAGGGCTTCGGCAACGTGGTGCACGCCCTCGCCGACGAGGTCGGCTCCGGGCGCAGCCCCGCCGACCTGGCGGTGCTGATGGAGCGGCTCGACACCGTCTGGGACGCGCTGGCCTTCGACGCCCCCTGGAAGTCCCAGCAGGAGAAGACCGAGGCCCGGGCGGCCCTGGAGCGCTTCCTCAACTGGCACGTCCTGGAGCGCGGCCGGGACGTCGTCGCCACCGAGCACGGCTTCGACGTCACCCTGGAGGTCGGCGGGGTCTCGGTGCAGATCCGCGGCTCGATGGACCGGGTGGAGAAAGACGAGGCCGGGCGCGCCTACGTGGTCGACTTCAAGACCGGCAAGCAGATCCCCTCCGACAAGTCGCTGCCCGAGCACAAGCAGCTCGCCGTCTACCAGCTCGCCGTCCGTTCCGGGGCGCTCAACGAGCTGCCCGGCTTCACCGGGACCGCCGCCGAACCGGGCGGCGCCGAGCTGGTGCACCTGCGCGAGCCCTCCAAGAAGCTGCCGGACGCGCCCAAGGTGCAGCAGCAGGCGGCGGACGGCGAACCGTGGATCGAGGGCCTGCTCGCCGAGGCCGCCGGGAAGGTGCTCGCCGAGCGGTTCGTCCCGCAGACCGGCGGCGGCTGCGACCGGTGCGGATTCCGCCGCAGCTGCTCCGCCCAGCGCGACGGCGCCCAGCTGGTGGAATAGATCGAATGGGGGACTGTCGCAGCGGCCGGTTACCGTTGCGGGGTGACCGCCGTGCTCAGCCATCCCGACCAGCTCAAGGACCTGCTGGGCATCCCGTTCAACCGGGAGCAGATGGCGGCCCTCGGAGCTCCGCTGGAGCCCGCCGTGATCGTGGCCGGCGCCGGGTCCGGCAAGACCACGGTGATGGCCGCCCGGGTGGTCTGGCTGGTCGGCTCCGGCGCCGTCCGCCCCGAGGAGGTGCTCGGCCTCACCTTCACCAACAAGGCCGCCGGCGAACTCGCCGAACGCGTCCGCACCGCCCTGCAGCGGGCCGGTGTCGCCGAGCCGGACGAGGAACCGCTCGGCGAGCCCGAGATCTCCACCTACCACGCCTTCGCCGGCCGGCTGCTGAAGGAGCACGGCCTGCGCCTGGGCATCGAGCCCGACGTCCGGCTGCTCGCCGACGCCACCCGCTTCCAGCTCGCCGCCCGGGTGCTCCGTACGGCGCGCGGCCCCTTCCCCCACCTCACGGGCACCTTCGCCAACCTGGTCGCCGACCTGATCGCCCTCGACGGCGAGCTGGCCGAGCACCTGGTCGAGCCCGCCGCGCTGCGCGCCCACGACGAGGACCTGCTCGACACCCTGGCGACCGTCCCGCTGACCAACGACGACCTGCGGGCCGTCCCCGGCGCCGCCCGGGCCCGGCTGGAGCTGCTGCGGCTGGTCGAGGAGTACCGGCGGCGCAAGGCCGCCGCCGGACTGATGGACTTCGGCGACCAGATCGCCGCCGCCGCCCGGCTCGCCCAGCAGCGCCCCGAGGTCGGCGAACTGCTGCGCGGCCAGTTCAAGGTCGTCCTGCTCGACGAGTACCAGGACACCTCGGTCGCCCAGCGGCTGATGCTCGCCGGCCTCTTCGGCGCCGGACCGGACGGGCGCGGCACCGGCCACCCGGTCACCGCCGTCGGCGACCCCTGCCAGGCCATCTACGGCTGGCGCGGCGCCTCCGTCGCCAACCTCGACGACTTCCCGCGGCACTTCCCCAAGGCCCCCGGCACCCCCGCCGCCCGGTACGCGCTCAGCGAGAACCGGCGCAGCGGCGGCCGGCTGCTCGCCCTCGCCAACGGGCTCGCCGCCCCGCTGCGCGCCATGCACGAGGGCGTCGAGGCGCTGCGCCCCGCACCCGGCGCCGAGCAGGACGGCTTCGTGCGCGCCGCGCTGCTGCCCACCCACGCCGAGGAGATCGGCTGGCTGGCCGACTCGATCGCCCACCTGGTGCGCACCGGCACCGAGCCGGGCCGGATCGCCGTGCTCTGCCGCGGCGGCGCCGCGTTCCCCGACATCCACGCCGCCCTGGTCGCCCGCGAGGTGCCGGTCGAGGTGGTCGGCCTGGGCGGGCTGCTGCAACTGCCCGAGGTCGCCGATCTGGTCGCGGTCTGCGAGGTGCTGCAGGACCCGACCGCCAACGCCGCGCTGGTCCGGCTGCTGATCGGGCCGCGCTGGCGGATCGGCCCGCGGGACCTGGCCCTGCTCGGCCGGCGCGCCGCCGACCTGGTGCGCACCGGCCGTCCCGAGGGCGTCGAGGCGCTGGCCGCCGCCGTCGCCGGGACGGACCCGACCGAGGTGGTCTCGCTCTCCGACGCGCTGGAGACCTTCCTCGACGCCGAGCAGCCCGACGAGCTGCCGTTCTCCGCCGAGGCGCGGCTGCGCTTCGCCCGGCTCGCCCGGGAGGTCCGCGAGCTGCGGCGCTCGCTGGCCGAGCCGCTGATGGACGTGCTGCACCGGGTGCTCGCGGTGACCGGCCTGGAGGTCGAGCTCGCCGCCTCCCCGCAGGCGCTGGCCGCCCGCCGCCGGGAGACCCTGCACGCCTTCCTGGACGTCGCCGCGGGCTTCGCCGACCTGGACGGCGACCCCGGCCTGGCCGCCTTCCTGGGCTTCCTGCGCGCCGCCCAGGAGTACGAGCGCGGGCTGGACAGCAGCCTGCCCGGCGGCGAGGACACCGTGAAGGTGCTCACCGCGCACAAGTCCAAGGGCCTGGAGTGGGACGTCGTCGCGGTGCCGGGCCTGGTGAAGGGCGCGTTCCCGTCCTCCGGTGCGCGCGAGCGCTGGACCAGCACCAAGCGGGTGCTTCCGCACGCCCTGCGCGGCGACGCCGCCACCCTGCCGGACGTCCGCGGCGGCTGGAACGCCAAGGCCATGACGGCGTTCCGGAAGGAGCTGGCCGCGCACTCCGCGATCGAGGAGCTGCGGCTCGGCTACGTCGCCTTCACCCGCCCCCGGGCGCTGCTGCTGGCCTCCGGCCACTGGTGGGGGCCCAGCCAGAAGACCGTCCGCGGCCCGTCGGACTTCCTGGAGCAGCTGCGCGCCCACTGCGAGCTGCCCGGGGCCGGCGAGGTCGAGCACTGGGCCGAGCAGCCGCTCAAGGGCGCCGAGAACCCGGCGCTGGCCGCGCCCGTGGAGCGGCCCTGGCCGCTGCCGCTGGACCCGGACGCGCAGCGGGCCCGCCGCCGGGTCGCCGAGGTGGTGCTGGGCCGGCTGGCCGGCCGCCCGGCCGCGCCCCCCGAGCCGATGGCCCCCGAGGACCGCCGCCAGGTGGAGTCCTGGGACCGCGACCTCACCGCCCTCATAGGGGAGTTGGAGCGCAGTCGGCGCAGCGTCCGGGAGGTGCCGCTGCCGGCCGCGCTCTCCGCGACCCAGCTGCTGCGGCTGGCCGCCGACCCGGACGGCTTCGCCCGCGACCTGGCCCGCCCGATGCCGCGCCCGCCGCAGCCCGCCGCGCGCCGCGGCACGCGCTTCCACGCCTGGGTGCAGTCCCGGATCGAGCCGCTGCTGCTGATCGAGCCGGGCGCGCTGCCGGGCGCCGACGACGACGGCATCGAGGACGAGCAGGACCTGGAGCGGCTCAAGGAGGCGTTCCTGCGCACCCCGTACGCGGACCGGCGCCCGCACCGGGTCGAGGCGCCGTTCCACCTGGTGCTGGCGGGCCGCGTGGTGCGCGGCCGGATCGATGCCGTTTACCGGGACGATGACGCAGGGTCGGGATCCGGCGGTGCGTCACGCTACGAAGTGGTGGACTGGAAGACGCACCGCGAGGAGACCGCCGATCCGCTCCAGCTCGCGGTCTACCGGCTGGCCTGGGCCGAGCAGGCGGGCGTTCCGCCGGAGCAGGTCACGGCTTCGTTCCTGTACGTCCGCAGCGGGCGGATCGTACGACCGTCAGGACTTCCCGACCGAAAAGAGTTGGAACGGCTCCTGATCGGGAACAGTGAAGAATGAGTCACCGAGAGCATCCAAGTCGTCACGTGATCACGCGAAACCCGGGCGTCGTGCACGTTTCGCGCCTATTGTGGGGTCGGTAACCGGTCAACCCCTGTGCTCCGGCCGCCAGCGAGGCCCGTACCCCCTGACCCTCAGTCATCACCGCAGGTGCCCACGGGCATCGGCGCCTTCTGCTGGAGAGACCGACGTTGAGCGCGACCGGATGGATCAGAGAGCGGTTCGCCGGGCCGACCCCGGGGACCGCTCCGGGCGCGACCGGCACCTGGCCGAGGACGGCGCTGTCGCTGCCGTTCATCGGCATGGCGCTGGTCGTCGTCCTCGACTACTGGACCGATGCCGCGGTGACCGTCGAACCGGCCCTCACCGCCGTCCCCGCGCTGGCCGCCGTGGTCAGCCGCCGCACCTGGTACCCCCTCGCCATCGGCGCCCTCACCGAGGCCGCCGCCTTCCTGATGGCCGTCCACAACGACGTGCTCGGCGAGTCCGTGCACAGCGCCACCGTGCTCGCCATCGTCCTGGTCGCCGCGATCGGCTGGGTCAGCGCCACCCTGCGGCTGCGCCAGGAGAAGCTGCTCGCCGACGCCCAGCTGGTGGCCTCGATCGCCCGCCGGGTGCTGCTGCGCCCGGTGCCCGAACGGGTCGGCACCGTACGTGCCGCCGTCCACTACGAGGCCGCCGCCGCGCACGCCCGGATCGGCGGCGACCTCTACGAGGTGGTCAACACCCGGCACGGCGTCCGGGCCGTGGTCGGCGACGTCCGCGGCAAGGGCCTCGGCGCGGTGGAGACCGCCGCCGCCGTGCTCGGCGCCTTCCGCGAGGCCGCCCACCAGGAGCCCGCCCTCGACCGGGTGGCCGGCTGGCTGGCCGTCAGCCTCGACCGGGCCCTGCACGAGAACGACCACCCCGGCGTGGAGGAGGAGTTCGTCACCCTGGTGCTGATCGGGGTCCGCCCCGACGGCACCGCCGAGATCGTCAACTGCGGCCACCCGCCGCCCCTCCTGCTGCGCGGGGCCGACGACGTCCGCCCGCTGCGAACCGGTGCCCCCGCTCGGCGTCCTCGACCCGGAGGACGTCCGCCCGCCGGTGCAGCGGCTGCCGCTCGGCCACGGCGACCGGGTGCTGCTCTTCACCGACGGCGTGATCGAGGCGCGCGACCGGGCCGGGGTCTTCTACCCGCTCGCCGAACGCCTCCCGCACTGCGCCGACGGCCACCCCGGCGAGGTGCTGCAGCGCCTGCACGAGGACGTCGTCCGGCACGTCGGACGCCAACTCGGCGACGACGCCGCGATGCTGATGATCCAGTACGACCCCCCGCTGGCCGGCCCGGCACTCCCGCACCAGCCCACCCGGACGGCCCGCCCGGCCGCCCGGCAGGATCGGCCGGACAGGGTCTGACCGCTACAGCGTCACCTGCACCACCAGCGGGCGGTGGTCGGAGACCCCGGCGTGCGGCGCGGCGGCCGGGCCGACCGCCGTGCGCGGCACCCCGATCGCCAGCACGTGGTCGAACTGCACCGCCGGCCGGTGCGCCGGGTAGGTGGGCGTGCGCGCCAGGTCGTACCAGCCCTGCAGCCGCGCCCGCGGCTCGCGCACCCGCCGCCGGCGCACCTCGGCCAGCTGCGGCCTCGCCCGCCGGGCCGCCCGCAGCTCGCGGACCTTCACCCGCGGCGCCGTGCGGTCCAGCGCGGTGGCCGAGCCCAGCACCGTGCGCGGCACCGCCCCGATCAGGTTGAAGTCGCCCAGCACCAGGTACGGCTGCGGCAGGTCGGCGATCCACCGCCGGATGCCGGCCAGCTGAGCCATGTTCCAGCCGGGGACGAACGACAGGTGCGCCGCCACCACCGTGAACGGCCCGTTGCCGCCCTGCAGTACGGCCGCCAGGGCCGCCCGCGGCTCGTCCGGGACGGGGGTCAGCCCGCGCCGCCCGGCCACCCGCAGCGGCAGACCGAACGGCGCCGGGGCGAACCGGCGGGCCCGCCAGTGCAGCACCGGGAGCCGGGTCAGCAGCGCCGTCCCGTACGAGGGCAGGTCGGCCGAGGTGCCGGCCTCCGCCGGGCCGTAGACCCGCAGCCCGCTCACCGCGGGGTCGAGCACCCAGCCCGCGACCGGCGCCGGGTGCCCGTGCAGCGCGGCGGCGAACCGCCAGTCGGCCGCCCCCATCGCCTTGGCGGCGACGGCCGCCTGGTCGGTGCCGCCGGAGCGCTCCTGGTGGCGGTCCACCTCCTGGAGGGCCAGCACGTCGGCGTCCAGGGCGGCCACCGCGTCGGCGAGCGGCTCGCCGGGGTCGGCCGGGAAGGGCGCCGGAGTGCCGTCCGGGGCGAGCGGGCGACCGTGCAGCAGATTGAAGGTGGCGATGCGCAACTGGCTCACACCGCACGACGGTACCCGCTCCGGAGGGCCGGTCCGGCGGCGGGAGGGCGGCCGGGAGGGGGCCGGAGGGGCAACGGCGGGGGAGCCGCAGGGGCCGCGGGCGGGAGGGTCGCGGGGGTCGCGGCGGGCGCGGCGCAGGGGGTCGCGGCTTGACCCTCCGGCCATACCCGGTATACATACTCGGTATGTCCATTCGCCACGGTCTGCTCGCCCTGCTCGACCAGGGCCCCCGCTACGGCTACCAGCTGCGCACCGAGTTCGAGTCCCGGACCGGTTCCACCTGGCCGCTCAACGTCGGGCAGGTCTACACGACGCTGTCCCGCCTGGAGCGCGACGGCCTGGTGGCACCCGCCGGCGAGGACGACGAGGGCCACCAGTTCTACGCGATCACACCTGAGGGACGCACCGAACTGCGGAACTGGTTCGACACCCCGGTGCCCCGGACCAACCCGCCGCGCGACGAACTCGCGATCAAGCTGGCGATGGCGGTGACCGTCCCCGGGGTGGACGTCCCCGCCGTGGTCCAGGGCCAGCGCCGGCACAGCATCAAGGCCCTCCAGGACTACACGAGGCTCAAGGGCCGCGCCCTGGCCGGCGAGGCCGCACCCGGCTCCGCCGGGAAGGACGGCGCCTCCGAACTCGCCTGGCTGCTCGTCCTGGACCAGCTGATCTTCCAGACCGAGGCCGAGATCCGCTGGCTCGACCACTGCGAGACCCGCCTCGCCCAGCAGGCCGACATCGAACAGGCCCGCGCCACCGAGGCCGCCCGCACCGCCGCAGCGGCTCCCCGCGGCCGCCGCCGCACCCGGGCCTGAGGGCCCACCAGAACCACCAGAGGCTCCATCGGGGCCCAGAACAGCAGGGGGTAGTGTGACCGACACCGATCCGAACCGGGATGCCGTACGGCCCGTCCTGCACCTGGAGAACGTCTCCCGGGTGCACGGCCAGGGCGCGTCCGAGGTGCACGCGCTGCGCGGGGTCGACCTGAAGGTGAGGCCCGGCGAGTTCGTCGCCGTCATGGGCCCCTCCGGCTCCGGCAAGTCCACCCTGCTCACCCTCGCCGGCGGCCTGGACACGCCCAGCAGCGGACAGGTCCTGGTCGAGGGCGTCTCCCTCGGCGGCCTCAACCGCAAGAGGCTCGCCGAGGTCCGCCGCCGCTCCATCGGCTACGTCTTCCAGGACTACAACCTGATACCGGCGCTCACCGCCGCCGAGAACATCTCGCTGCCCCGCGAACTCGACGGCGTCTCCGGCCGCTCCGCCCGCCGCGAGGCCCTCGCCGCCCTGGAGGAGCTCGGCATCCCCGAGCTCGCCGACCGCTTCCCGGACGACATGTCCGGTGGCCAGCAGCAGCGCGTCGCCATCGCCCGCGCCCTGATCGGCGACCGCCGGCTCGTCCTCGCCGACGAGCCCACCGGCGCCCTCGACTCCACCACCGGCGAGGCCGTCCTCGCCGTGCTGCGCGCCCGCTGCGACGCCGGCGCCGCCGCCATGATGGTCACCCACGAGGCCCGGCACGCCGCCTGGGCCGACCGCGTGGTCTTCCTGCGCGACGGCCGGATGGTCGACGAGAGCTCCAGCCAGGACGCCGCCAGCCTGCTCGTCAGCGCCGCCACCAACAGCGTGAAGGGCCCGGTGCACGAGTGAAGCTCAGCGCGTGGCGGGTGGCCCTGCGCATCGCCCGCCGAGACGCCCTGCGCGCCAAGGGCCGCAGCGCCCTGGTCGTCGCCATGGTCGCCCTGCCCGTCCTCGGCGTCGCCGGGGCCGACATCGTCTTCCGCAGCGGCGAGCTCGACCCGGGGGAGCGGATCGTCCGGATCATGGGCCGGGCCGACGCCGAGATCACGATGATGGAGCGCGGCGCCGCCGTCCTGCAGGCCCCCGACCCCGAGGACGGGTCGATGGTCGCCGGATCCGACGACCGCAACGCGCCCCGCTCCAAGGGGCAGGAGCCGGCCACCGACCCGGCCAAGCTCACCCCCGAGCAGCGCCGCAGCCTCGACACCGCCCCCGACCGGCTCGCCAAGGAACTGCTCCCGGCCGGCGCCGTGCTCGTCCCGGTCCGCCAGGGCCCGTACGTGCCGACCAGCACCGCCGAGGGCATGACCCACGTGCAGACCGCCGAGGCGGACCTCGCCGACCCGGTCTGGCAGGGCCGGATCACCGTGCTCCGCGGCCGCGTCCCCGCCGCCGACAACGAGGTCTCGGCCACCCAGAACTTCCTCGACCAGTCCGGTCTGAAGCTCGGGGACCGCACCACCGTGCGCGGCCTGGACAGCAAGCCGTTCACCATCACCGCCGCCGTCGAGTACCCCGGCGAGCTGCGCACCGCCGGGCTGATCGCCCGCCCCGGCGCCCTGGTGGAGACCCTCTACAAGCAGCCCGGCGCCGACCGGTACGGCTCCGGCCGCGGCGGCGAGGCGACCCGCTGGATGGTCAAGCTCCCCGGCGGTGAACTCGCCTGGCCCAAGGTCGTCGAGCTCAACAAGTACGGCTTCACCGTCACCTCACGCGCCGTCCTGCTCGACCCGCCGGCCCGCTCCGACGTGCCGTTCTACGTCGAGCTCGACAAGCGCGGCCACGGCGGCCCCGGGTCGTACCTCGACAGCACCGCGGTCGTCATCCTCGCCACCGTCGCCGGGATGGCCCTGCTGGAGATCGTGCTGCTCGCGGGCCCCGCCTTCGCCGTCGGCGCGCGCCGCTCCCGCCGCCAGCTCGGCCTGCTGGCCGCCGGCGGCGGTGACCGCGCCCAGGTGCGCGCGGTGGTGCTCGGCGGCGGCGTGGTGCTCGGCCTGACCGGCGCCGCCCTCGGCCTCGTCGGGGCGATCGGCCTCGTGGCGCTGCTGCAGGACTGGGCCGAGGAGTCCTCCGGGCAGCGCTTCGGCCACTTCGACCTGCAGCCGCTCGACCTGATCGGCGTCCTCGCCATCGGCCTGGTCACCGGCCTGCTGGCCGCGGTCGTGCCCGCCGTGCAGGCGTCCCGCCAGGACGTCGTCGCCGCGCTCACCGGCCGCGACTCGGTCAAGCCGCCGAGCCGCCGGCTCGCCGGGCTCGGCCTGCTGATGCTCGGCGCCGGCGCGGCGATCGCCCTGGTCGGCGCGACCAGCGGGTTCGTCAGCCGCGGCCTCGCCGTGCTCGGCGGCTCCGCGCTCGCCGAACTCGGCATGGTCGTCCTCACGCCGTTCCTGGTCGGCCTGTTCGGCCGGATCGGCCGCTGGCTGCCGCTCGGCCCGCGCCTGGCGCTGCGCGACTCCGTCCGGCACCGGGGCCGCACCGCCCCCGCCGTCGCCGCGGTGATGGCCGCCGTGGCCGGCTCCGTCGCCGTCGGCGTCTACACCGCCAGCGACGACGAGCAGCGCCGCCGCGAGTACGTCGCCTCCGCGCCCACCAACGCCGTCCTGATCAGTACCGGCTGGGGCGAGGGCGAGGACCCGCGGCAGGTGTCGCTGATGCGCACCGCCGTCGAGAACAACATGCCCGGCCTCGGCGTGCGCGCCGATGTCGGCCGGATCGACTACCCGGTCGGCTGCCGGACCAAGTCCGAGGGCTGCGGCAGCGTCGATCTGAAGCTGCCGCCCGAGCGGGAGTGCCCGGTCTGGGCGGACATGGACCTGGAGACCCCCAAGCTCAGCCGGGACGAGCAGCGGCGGCTCCTGCGCGAGGACCCCCGCTGCAAGACGGGCGGCACCTACCGCTCCAACCCGTACGGCACGCTGGTGGCCGGCGATGCGCCCCTGCTGAAGAACCTCTTCGGCACCGAGGACCAGGCCGCCGCCAAGGCGCTCGCCGAGGGCAAGGCCGTCGTCTTCGACCCGCGCTACGTCAAGGACGGCAGGATCACGATCGAGCTGGCCGAGACGATGGCGCCGGGCAGCCACCCCTCCGCCCCGCCCGAGTCGGCCGGCCAGCCCAAGAAGCACCGGATCACCGTGGACGCCGTCGTCGCCGCGCTGCCCCAGCCGGACACCTCCGGGCAGACCGTGATCAGCCCCGAGACCGCCAAGAAGTTCGGCCTGGCGCTCACCGACGCCGGCTCGGTCTGGCTGCCTGAGACGGCGCCCGCCGAGCGCGGCGAGCAGAAGGCCATGGCGGCGGTGAACAAGATCAGCGACTCCACCTGGTTCACCGTCGAGCGCGGCTACCGCTCCGATGCCGGCCTCGCCTCGATGGCCCTCACCGGCTTCGCCGCCCTCGTCGCCCTCGGCGCGGCCGGCATCGCCACCGGACTGGCCGCCGCCGACTCCCAGCGCGACCTGACCACCCTCGCGGCGGTCGGCGCCGCCCCGGGCATCCGCCGCACCCTCTCCGGCTTCCAGTGCGGAGTGATCGCGGCCATGGGCGCCGTGCTCGGCACCGTCTGCGGGGTCGTCCCCGCCGTGGCGCTGCGCAAGGTCGAGGGCAACGCCGTCCCGTACGACGGGATGCCGGTGGAGGAGGCCGTCGACCGGACGGTGCTGGTCTTCCCGTGGCTGAACATGGGCCTCACCCTGCTGGTGCTGCCGCTGCTGGCGACCCTGCTGGCGGCCCTGCTCACCCGCTCGCGGATCACCCTGCTGCGCCGCTCCGGCTGATCCGCCGGGCCCTTGCGGCCCCGCCCGACCCCGTCACCCCCGGCTCCTGCTGCTCGCGGCCGGGGGTGACGGACGTCCGGGGCCGGCCCGGGCACGGGGGTGACGGACGTTACAGCCCGCCCGGGGCCCGCTGGGCGGACGACCGGGGCGGGCACCCGCACGGGCGAACTAAAGTCGTCCGTATGACGAGAACCCCGGACAGCGTCGTCCGCTCCTTCATCGACCAGCACCAGGCCGCGTTCCTCGCGGACCTCGCCGACTGGCTCCGCATCCCCTCCGTCTCCGCCGACCCCGAGCGGGCCGGCGACGTGCGCCGCTCCGCCGAGTGGCTGGCGGCGAAGCTGCGCGACACCGGCTTCCCGGTGGCCGAGGTCTGGGAGACGGACGGCCTGCCGGCGGTGTTCGCCGAGTGGCGTTCCGGGGACCCGTCCGCGCCGACCGTCCTGGTCTACGGGCACCACGACGTACAGCCCGCCGCCAAGGAGGACGGCTGGGCGACCGAGCCGTTCGAGCCGACCGTGGTCGGCAAGCAGCTGTTCGCGCGCGGTGCGGCCGACGACAAGGGCCAGGTGTTCTTCCACACCCTCGGGGTGCGGGCCCACCTGGCGGCGACCGGCCGGACGGCGCCCGCCGTCAACCTCAAGCTGCTGGTGGAGGGCGAGGAGGAGTCCGGTTCGCCGCACTTCGCCGACCTGGTGCGCCGCGAGGCCGACCGGCTGGCCGCGGACGTGGTGTTCATCTCGGACACCGGGATGTGGTCCGAGACCACCCCGACCGTCTGCACCGGCATGCGCGGCCTGGCCGACGCCCAGATCGACCTGTACGGCCCGGACACCGACATCCACTCCGGCTCGTTCGGCGGCGCGGTGCCCAACCCGGCCGCGGTGGCCGCCGAGCTGGCCGCCGGCCTGCACGACGCGGACCGCCGGGTGGCCGTGCCGGGCTTCTACGACGGCGTGGTCGAGCTGACCGAGCGCGAGCGCGAGCTGTTCGCCGAGCTGCCCTTCGACGAGGAGCAGTGGCTGCGGGTCGCCAAGTCGTACGGGACCCGTGGCGAGGCCGGGTACTCCACCCTGGAGCGGATCTGGGCGCGGCCGACCGCCGAGGTCAACGGCATCTGGGGCGGCTACACCGGCCCGGGCGGCAAGACCATCGTGCCGTCCTCGGCGCACCTCAAGCTCTCCTTCCGGCTGGTCGCCGGGCAGGAGGTGGAGAAGGTCCGCGAGGCCGTCCGCGCCTGGGTGGCGGAGCGGGTGCCGGACGGCATCCGGTACGAGCTGGTGTTCCCGGGCGCGACCCGGCCCTGCCTGACGCCGCTGGACCACCCGGCGCTGCAGTCCACCGTCCGGGCGATGGGCCGGGCGTTCGAGCAGCGGATCCTGTTCACCCGCGAGGGGGGTTCGGGCCCGGCGGCCGACCTGCAGGACGTGCTCGGCGCCCCGGTGCTGTTCCTCGGCATCTCGGTGCCCTCGGACGGCTGGCACTCGGTCGACGAGAAGGTCGAGCTGGACCTGCTCGCCAAGGGCGTCGAGACCGCCGCGTACCTCTGGGGCGACCTGGCGGAGCACTGGCGTCCGGGCGGCGAGGGCGCGTGAACGGCCCGAGCGGGCCCGCAGAACCGTCGGACGACTCATCACCTGGGGATGGAACGAAGTGAGCACCGTGCCTGAGACCGAAAGCCCGCTGCACCTGGCGCTGGCCCGGGCCGGCGTCGACCGGGCGGCGCACCGCCGGCTCGACGAGCCCTGGCTGGCCGCCGCCTGGAGCCACCCGACCACCAAGGTGCTGCCGATCGCTGGCGGCGAGGTGTTCGTGGTGGACACCGGGAAGGGCACCGAACTGGTGCTGCTGCCCTCCTTCGAGGCGCCGCAGACCGGGGACCGCTACTTCCTCGGCACCGACGAGGACGGCGTCTCCTACTTCGCCATGGCCGGCGAGAGCCTGCCCGGCCGGCTGGACGGCGACGCCCGTCCGGCCGGACTGCGCGAGGTCGGCGGCCTGCTCTCGGACCGCGACGCCGGACTGCTGGTGCACGCGGTCGCCCTGGAGCACTGGCACCGGCTGCACAGCTTCTGCTCGCGCTGCGGCCACCCGACCGAGAAGGCCGGGGCCGGGCACCTGCGGCGCTGCACCTCCTGCGCCGCCGAGCACTACCCGCGCACCGACGCGGCGGTGATCATGGTGATCACCGACGAGCAGGACCGCTGCCTGCTGGGCCGCCAGGCGCTCTGGCCGGAGGGCCGCTGGTCGACCCTGGCGGGCTTCGTGGAGCCGGGCGAGTCCATCGAGCAGGCGGTGGCCCGCGAGGTGCTGGAGGAGGCGGGCGTGCGGGTCGCCGAGGTCTCCTACGTGGCGAGCCAGCCGTGGCCGTTCCCGTCCAGCCTGATGCTGGGCTTCATCGGGAAGGCCGCCCCGGACGGCACCGCGATCACGGTGGACGGGGAGGAGCTGGCCGAGGCGCGCTGGTTCTCCCGCGCGGAGCTGAAGGCGGGAATGGAGGCCGGCGAGATCCTGCCGCCGTCCGGCATTTCCATCGCCCGCCATCTGGTCGAACTCTGGTACGGCGAGCCGCTGCCGGCGGCGGCCCGCTGGTAATCCCCGGCGGCTCACCCGAAGCGGGGGCGTGCGACCCGAGGTCGTGCGCCCCCGCTTTTGCATTCACGCCCGGAGTTCGTGGTCGGAGGGGCCTTCCACCGGGCCGTAGCGGGCCCGCCGAAAGGTGCGAACGGCGTTCTCCGTCGACATTGCCGCAAACGGCTGAAACCGCGTCATCGCGCTCGCTACATTCACTCGGGTGACAATCCCACGGGGCACCGCCCAATCCCCCAAATACCAGCGCCTCGCGGCCGACCTGCGCCGCCGGATCAGCGAGGGCGAGTTCACCGCGGACGCCGCCCTCCCGGTCGAGAGCGAACTGGAGCGGCAGTACGGGGTCGCCCGCAACACCGTCCGGCTCGCGGTCGACGTACTGGTCAACGAGGGCCGGCTGGTCCGGCTCCAGGGCAAGGGCACCTACCTCAGAGAGCACCCCGTGCTCGACCACCGCGCCTACGGCCCCGCGGCCGGCCCCGGCGCCCGCGACTGCCTCGCCGTGCCCGCCGCGGTCTACAGCGGCGAGGCGGCCGACGCCGGGCGGGAGCTCACCGTCGACTTCGAGATGATGATCGTCCGGGCCCGGGTGGACATCGCCGAACGGCTCGGACTGCGCCCCGGCGAGGCCATCGTGGTCCGCCGGCAGCTGCGGCTGCTGGACCGCGAGCCCTACTCCATCGAGGAGAGCCACTACCGGGCCGGCCTGGCCGCCGGCACCCCGCTGATGGAACCCGACCAGATCGACGGCGGCGACGAGGCCGTGCTCGCCGCGCTCGGACGCACCGAGGTCGGCGCGGTCGACCACCTGGTCGCCCGGATGCCCGGCCCCGAGGAGGCGCAGTGGTTCCAGGGCGGCCCCGGGGTGCCGCTGATGGTGCAGACCCGGGTCACCTACGACCGGCGCGGGCCCGTCCGGGTCATCGAGACCCGCTACTCCGCCGACCGCAGCCGACTCGTCTACGGGGTCGGCGACCTGGGCGCGCGCACCACCCTGCCGGCCCCCGGCGGCCCGGTCGACGCACCCGCACCGGCCGAGACGCCGTGACCGGCGCCCCGGCACCCGCCTGCGCGGGGCCGGGGCGCACCGGTGGACGCGGCCTCAGGCCGCCAGCGCCTTCTTCACCTGCAGCAGGCTCGGGTTGGTCATCACGATCCGCTCGCCGCCGCCGGCCGGCTGCACCAGGACCGTCGGAACGGTCTGGTTGCCGCCGTTCACCGACTCGACGAAGGACGCCGACGCCGGGTCCTCCTCGATGTTGATCTCGGTGTAGCCGATGCCCTCGCGGTCGAGCTGGCTCTTGAGCCGGTTGCAGTAGCCGCACCAGGTCGTGCTGTACATCGTGACGCTGCCGGACATCGAGGAGGCTCCTTCGGGCGGGTGGGGCGAACGGTCGCACGGGAGAACGCGGGCGGTGCGCCGGTCATTCCGTGCCGGGATGATCCTCCGATCACACCGGCCCTGTGGACAACCCCGCCCCGGTTGTCCCACCGGGCTGAGAGGATGGAACGCATGCAGGAAGACCTCTGGAACGGCAGCCCGTCCGACGACCCCCGGGCGGGCGGCGCCGGCCCCGACGCCGTGCTCGCCGGGCTCGACCCCGAGCAGCGCGCCGTCGCCACCGCCCTGCACGGCCCCGTCTGCGTCCTGGCCGGAGCCGGCACCGGCAAGACGCGGGCCATCACCCACCGCATCGCCTACGGCGTGCGCAGCGGCGCCTACCAGCCCCAGCAGGTCCTCGCCGTCACCTTCACCGCCCGCGCCGCCGGAGAGATGCGCGGGCGGCTGCGCCAGCTCGGCGCCGACGGCGTCCAGGCCCGCACCTTCCACTCCGCCGCCCTGCGCCAGCTCCAGTACTTCTGGCCGCGGGCCGTCGGCGGCGCCGTCCCCCGGCTGCTCGAACGCAAGGTCCAGCTGGTCGCCGAGGCGGCCGGCCGCTGCGGACTGCGGGTCCAGCGCACCGAGCTGCGCGACCTCACCGCCGAGGTCGAGTGGTGCAAGGTCACCCAGATCACCCCCGAGGACTACCCGGCCGCCGTGGTGAAGACCGGCCGGGAGGCCCCCCGCGACCCGGCCGAGATCGCCCGCGTCTACCGGGTCTACGAGGAGACCAAGCGCGACCGCGGCGTCATCGACTTCGAGGATGTGCTGCTGCTCACCGCCGCCATCCTGGAGGACCGGCCGGAGATCGCCGACCAGGTCCGCACCCAGTACCGGCACTTCACCGTCGACGAGTACCAGGACGTCTCCCCGCTGCAGCAGCGGCTGCTCGACCAGTGGACCGGCCCCGGCGCCGGGACCAGCCTCTGCGTCGTCGGCGACGCCAGCCAGACCATCTACTCCTTCACCGGCGCCACCCCCGACTACCTGCTGAACTTCCGGACCAAGCACCCCGACGCCACCGTGGTGAAGCTGGTCCGCGACTACCGCTCCACCCCGCAGGTCGTCCACCTCGCCAACGGGCTGCTCGCCCAGGCCCGCGGCCAGGCCGCCCGGCACCGGCTCGAACTCGTCTCCCAGCGCGAGGCCGGCCCCGAGCCCGTCTACGCCGAGTACGAGGACGAGCCCACCGAGGCCGAGACCACCGCGCGCAAGGTCCGCGACCTGCTCGGGGCCGGGGTGCGGGCCAGCGAGATCGCCGTGCTGTTCCGCACCAACAGCCAGTCCGAGGTCTACGAGCAGGCGCTCGCCGACCTCGGCGTGTCCTACCAGCTCAAGGGCGCCGAGCGGTTCTTCGAGCGGCCCGAGGTGCGCGACGCCGGCGTCCTGCTGCGCGGCGCCGCCCGGGCCGGCTCCGACCCGCTCACCGACGGCACCCCCGGCCTCGCCGACCAGGTCCGCGCGGTGCTCGCCACCCGCGGCTTCACCGCCGAGCCGCCGGCCGGATCCGGCGCCGTCCGGGAGCGCTGGGAGTCGCTGGCCGCGCTGGTCCGCCTCGCCGAGGAGTTCGAGGGCGCCGGCACCGCCGCCGGGCAGCCGGTCGACCTGGCCGCGTACGTCGCCGAGCTCGACGCCCGCGCCGCCGCCCAGCACGCCCCCGCCGTCGAGGGCGTCACGCTGGCCTCGCTGCACGCCGCCAAGGGCCTGGAGTGGGACGCCGTCTTCCTGGTCGGCCTCACCGAGGGCACCCTGCCGATCATCTACGCCAGGACGGACGAGCAGGTCGAGGAGGAGCGCCGGCTGCTCTACGTGGGCGTCACCCGCGCCCGCAAGCACCTCTCGCTGTCCTGGGCGCTCTCCCGCTCCCCGGGCGGCCGGGCCGGCCGCCGCCCCACCCGCTTCCTGGACGGCCTGCGGCCGAACTCCGGAGCGCCCGGAGCGCACTCCGGCTTCCGGGGCGGCCGCGGGGGCGTCGAGCCGGGCGAGCGCGCCGCCGGCCGCCGGGTCCGCGGACCGGTCAAGTGCCGGGTCTGCGACCGCGTCCTCACCGAGGCCGTCGAGCGCAAGCTCCGCCGCTGCGAGAGCTGCCCGTCCACCATGGACGAGGGCCTGTACGAGCGGCTGCGCGCCTGGCGCGCCCGGCAGGCCAAGGAGCAGGGCGCGCCCGCCTACGTGGTCTTCACCGACGCCACCCTGATGGCGATCGCCGAGGACGTGCCCGCCAGTCGGCAGGAGCTGGCCGGGATCTCGGGCGTGGGCGCCATGAAACTGGACAAGTACGGGGCCGCCGTGCTCTCGTTGTGTGCGGGGGAAGAGCCCGACGACGGCTCGGCCGACGTCGTGGACGACGAGCCGGGTGAACCGGCCTGAGCAGGGCCGGTCGTCGGCGCAGCGTTCGAGAGAGCGCCTCGGACCCCGCCGCGCAAGCGGTCGTGGAAGCCGCCCCGGACCCGTCCTGGATCCTGTGGCGGAACTCGCCGGAAAAATAGTTTGCGCGCCGTACCGGGAGCGCAATAGCCTGCCGGAGCGGTCAAGGGGACGCGGTCGCACGGGGTGACGCCTGTGCCGTGAAGCCCTGCACCCACACAGTTTTGCCTGCTTCACCAGCTTGACCGAGACAGACATCCGAACAGTTCGGAGCCAGGGAGACCAGGCTCTGCGAGACGCCGAGAGGAGGCGAAGACAGTGGAAACCAACATGATCACCAAAATGACTGGCCAGACCGTCGACGCTGCCTCCGTGCGTGCCGCCCGCCTGCGGGCCCTCGCCGTGCTGAGCGGAACCGGTCTGGGTCTCGACGCCACCGGTGTCGCCGCCGCTCCCGTCGGCAGTGGCCGTGTTGTCAGTGTTCCTGGCGACACTGTCGTCTGCCTCGCGGATCTTGCCGGCGGTACCGACGGCACCCGTGTCGAGACCGGTCTGTCCCGTAACTGGTCCTCCCTGGCCGCTTCGCGCTCCCTGCGCGACGAGCGACCGACCCAGGCACCGAAGGCAGGAGTGGCAGCCGCTGAGCATGGCGGCTATGCCCAGGTCATCGGTGCCGGAGCCCAGAAGCAGAACGAGCAGCAGATCAACCAGGCCATGGCCGCCTTTATGGGCGCCACGGCCATCCGGATGAGGGCCTTCCGCGGCCCGGAACCCTGGAGAGAACAAACCTGAGGAACCCTCAGGTCTGGCCTCCAGGGCCGCGGAACCCGTCAACCGGGATCCGCGGCCCTTCTGTTTTGTCCGGTACGAGAAAGACCGACCCAGGCCCCCCGGGGCCTCCGGCCCAGCACCACCAGTCCACTGGGCCGGACCCACTGAGAAGACGAGGAAGACGCCCACAGTGTCCACGGTCATCACGCCGCCCACCCCGTCCGTACCGCAGACGAGCCAGAACACCAAGGCCGACCAGGCCGACCCCCCGGAGGTTAATCCCATGCAGCTCACCTCGATCGACGCCGCCGAGGAGCTGGGCCTTCCCATCCCGTGCCGCGCCTTCGACCCCGAGGTCTTCTTCGCCGAGACGCCCGCGGACGTCGAGTACGCGAAGTCCCTCTGCGGCACCTGCCCGGTCAAGGACGCGTGTCTCACCGGCGCCCTGGAGCGGCGCGAGCCGTGGGGCGTCTGGGGTGGCGAGCTCTTCGTCCAGGGCGTCGTCGTGGCCCGCAAGCGTCCCCGTGGCCGTCCGCGCAAGACCGAGGTCGTCGCGTGATCTCCGCGCCGCTCGGAGCCGAGGCCGTTCGCCGGGGAGAGCAGCCCCCGCCGGACACCGCCCTGCGCCGCTCCGTGCGCCTCGCCGCCGCCAAGGCAGACGCAGCCCTGGCCTCCCGGACCGCCCCCTTCCCGACGACGCACCACGAGCAGGACCACCACATGACCGCCGCCGCCATCGATCCGACCGTCCGCGCCGAGCAGACCAACGAACTCCAGATCCAGAACAGGACTCTCGAAATGCAACTCCTCCACGAATCCCTGGCCCGTGCGCATATGCAAGACCGCCTGCAGGAGGCCGAGCACCAACGGCTCGTCACCCGCCTGGTCCGCGCCGACCGACTCCGCCGCCGGGCGGAGCGGGCCTCCATGCGTGCCCGCAGGGCCCTGGCCGTCGCGCTGATGTGACGCCGCCGGCGGCCGTCGCCGCCACCCCGCGCCGCTCGCGGCGCCACCCCCGTCGTGCCGCAGGCCGCCCCCCGTTCGCGGGGAGCGGCCTGCGGCCGTTGTGGGGTTGTGGGGTTGCGGGGGGTGGGGATTGCCGGCTACCGGGGGGTGGGGGCCGCCGGGCTACGGGGCTACGGGGGTGGGGGTTGCCGGCTACGGGGCGGCCGGGCTGGGGGCGTCCTCGTCGACCGGGTCGAAGCCCGGCAGCCAGTCCAGCATCTCCGCCCGGAACGGCGCCTGGGCGCCCAGCTGGCAGAGCACCCCGATCGTGCTCAGCGTCACCCGGTGGATCAGCAGGTACGCCGGCGGCAGGTTCAGCTGCTTGCCCAGGTCGTACGCGGGCGAACGGGGATCGGCGATCCGGGCCGCCTGCGCCCGCATCCACGCCCGGGTGAAGTGGAAGGAGTCCACCGCCGCCGGTTCGATGATCGGCCGCAGGTAGTCGAGCACCGCGTCCGGGTCCAGATCGATCGAGGGCTTCACGAAACCCTCCTCGCGGAGCATCTCCAGCACACCCGCCGCGTCACCCGCCAGCGCCATCCGCAGCGAGTGCCCGATCGGGGCGGGCAGCCCCTCTGGCAGCCGGTCGACCGTCCCGAAGTCCAGCACGCCGAGACGCCAGCCCGCGGCCGGGCCGTCGTCCTTCAGCAGCCGGAAGTTACCCGGATGCGGATCGGCGTGCAGCAGACCGGTCCGCGACGGCCCCGCGAACAGGAACCGCGCCAGCAGCTGACCCGCCCGGTCCCGCTCCTCCTGCGTCCCGCCGACGATCACCTCGGCCAGCGGGGTGCCGGCCATCCACTCGGTCACCAGCACCTGGTCCGCCTGCGCCACCACCCCGGGCACCACGATGTCCGGATCGCCCGCGAACTCCTCCGCGTGGCGGCGCTGCGCCTGCGCCTCCAACTCGTAGTCCAGCTCCTCGGCGACCCGCTCGCGCAGCTCGGCGATCAGCGGCTTGATGTCCAGCCCCGGGATCAGCGGGCCCAGCAGCCAGGCCACCCGGCTGAGCTGCGACAGGTCCGCCAGCAGCGCGTCACCGGCCCCCGGGTACTGCACCTTGACCGCGACCTCGCGGCCGTCGTGCCACACCGCCCGGTGCACCTGGCCGATCGACGCGGCGGCGGCCGGCCGGTCGTCGAAGCTGCGGAACAGCCTCCGCCAGTCCTTGCCGAGCCGCTGCTCCATCGCCGCGTGGACCTTGGCGGCGGGCATCGGCGGCGCGGCGTCCTGCAGCTTGGTCAGCGCCGCCCGGTACGGGCCCGCGACCTCCTCGGGCAGCGCGGCCTCGAAGACGGACAGCACCTGCCCGAACTTCATCGCCCCGCCCTTGAGCTCGCCGAGCACCTTGAACAGCTGATCGGCCGTCGCCTGCTGCAGCTCGGCCGTCACGACCTCCGCCGATCGCCCGCCGATCCGCCGCCCCAACCCCAGCGTGGCCCGGCCGGCGATCCCCAGGGGTAGAGCGGCCAGCCGCGCCGTTCGGGTCACTGCCTTACGCGGAAGATCGCTCACCAGGGCCTCCCAACCAGACGGACGGCGGTCATTGCGCCAAGGCCATTGTGCCCGGTCCCCGGCGGAGCCCCGGTCGCATTTCGCGCGGTCGGCGCCGGGTCGCTGCTGTTACCGTCATGTGCGTCCACGGTGGTGACGGTTTCGGCGGTCGTGGTGGGCGTGCCGGTCGTGGTGGCTGTGATGGTCGGGGGCGGGGCGGTCGGGCGGTCGTGATGGTCGGTGGCGGGGCGGGCGGGCGGTCGTGATGGCCGGTCGGTCGGGCCGGTGCGCGGTGCTCGGTGCTCGGTGCTCTGTTGTGACGAGGAGAGGGAGGCGGCCGATGGCCGGTCAGGTCGGCTTCGGAGGCCACGGCGACGAGACGCTGCTCGCGCTGGCGGACCTGGTCAACGTGGCGGCGCCGGGGATGCGGCAGAGCCGGGAGTACCGCCCGCCGCTCGGCGACGACCTCGCCGCGGCCGTCAGTGCGGCCCTGATCGGCGGCAACCGCCACCAACGGCCGCTGGACGCCGCACAGGCCGCACGGTTCGCCTCGTACGCCCCGCGGCTGCACGCCGTCTTCGCCCGCCTCGGAGCCGGTGACCCCGACGGCGCGGCGGAGGCCGTCAACGCGCTGCTCGACGACCTGCGCCCGACCCCGTACCTGCTCCGGAGCGGGGGCGAGCCGTGGCACGTGTACTACCGCAGTGCGGTGGGGGCGGTGGGGGCGGTGCGGGCTGCGGATGCGGGGGTGGGTGTGGCTGTGGGTGCGGGTGCGGCGGGTGGCGGCGAGGCGGGTGCGGGGGGTGCGTGGCAGGGCGACCCGGGGGCCGACGCCGCGGCCCAGGGCGTCGCGGCGCTCGCCACCGCGCTCGGCAGCGACCACGCCCACCGGCTCGGCGTCTGCTCGGCCCCCGGCTGCGACCGGGTCTACGTCGACGTGTCGCGCAACGGGACCCGCCGCTTCTGCTCGACGGCCTGCCAGAACCGGGTGAAGACCGCCGCGCACCGGGCCCGGCAGGGCGCCGCCACCACCGACGCCGTTCGGCATCCGTAACTGCTCAACAGCTATTGACCAGTCACCAACCCGCGTTCTAGGGTCGGTGACTGTCAAAGCTGCCTTAACCAGTTATGCGAGGGCCGTCATGGAGACCTGGCGCCGGACCTCCCCGGTCGGCCGCACCCTGCTCCTCGTGGTGCTGCTCACCGGCACGACGACGTTCATGTTCCTGCCGCTCCTCGCCGTCGAACTCACCGCCCGGGGCATCCCCGCTGGGCGGGCCGGGCTCCTGGTCGGCCTGCTCGCCTTCTGCAGCCAGGGATTCGCGCTGATCAGCGGACCGCTCACCGACCGCCTCGGTGCCCGGCCCGTCATGCTCGCCGGCTTCGCGCTGAGGATCACCGGCTACCCACTGCTCGGCCTCGGCAGCGCCACCGGACAGGCCGCCACGGTCGCCGGCCTGGTCCTCATCGGTGTCGGCGGCTCCCTGCTCGGCCTGTCCGTCAAGACCCTGCTGATCGAGGAGGCCGGAGCGGACCGGCGGGCGATGCTCGCGCTCCGCTCCACCTTCGTCAACCTCGGCGTCGTCGCCGGACCCGCCCTGGGCGCCGCCGCGTACCCGCTGGGCTTCCGGACCGTCCTCGCGGCGTGCGTGCTCTCCCACCTGGTGCTCGGCCTGCGCCTCGCGCTGCGGCCCGTCCCGCGGACCGGGCGACGCCCCCACCGGGCGGGTGCGGGTACCGGAACAGGCGTGGGTGCGGAAGCGGGGATGGGTGCGGGCGGGGGCGGGGGCATGGGTGCGGAAGCGGGATGTGCCGCCGGGTTCGCGCTGCGGCAGTGGCTGCCCCTCGGACTCCTCGCCCTCGCCTACTGGGCCCTCTACAGCCAGCTGAACGTGCTGCTCCCGCTCACCGCCACCGAACTCACCGGCAGCACCACCGCGATCTCCGTCGTCTTCGCCCTCAACGGCGCACTCGTCGTCCTGCTGCAGTACGTCCTGTTGGCGCGGGTCCTCCGCCGGGCCGGACCGCGCGGCCTCCTGCTCACCGGCTTCCTGGCCTTCGGCTGCGCGTACGCCACCCTGCTCCCGCAGGCCGGGATGTGGTCGCTGCTGCTCTTCGTCCTGCCGATCACCCTGGCCGAAATGCTGATCGGCCCGGCCCTCGACGAGCAGGCCGTCGCCGCCGCACCCGCAGGCCGTACCGGACTCGCACTCGGGCTGATCGGCGCGGCGGGCGCCCTCGGCAGCCTCGGCGGGGCCGCGCTGGGCGGCGGGCTCGCCCAGCACCTCGGCGGCGCCGGGGCCGCCCCCGTGATCATCGCGCTCGCGCTCGCCGCAGCCGCCACCTGCCTGCTCCTGCCCCGTACGCAGCGCCGCGGCCGCCCGGCGCCGGTAGCTGCCGCGGCGCTCCCGGTGAGTGCCGCGGCGCTCCCGGAGTCCGGCGCGGCGCTCCCGGAGACCGGTGCGGACACCCGTGCCGCCGCGGTCGGTGAGCCCAGGAAATCGGGATGTACGCCGGTGGTGGAGCTGCGTACGGTGGCGCGATGATCCTTTCTCATGACATCGCCGGAAGCGGGCCGGCCGTGCTCCTGCTGCACTCCACGGTCTGCGACCGGCGGATGTGGGACCCCCAACTGCCCGCCCTGACCGCCGCCGGACACCGCGTCGTCCGCTGCGACCTCCGCGGCTACGGCGAGACCCCCGCACCCGACTGCCGCCACAACGACGCCGAGGACGTCGTCGCACTCCTCGACCGGCTCGGCATCGACCAGGCCGCGCTGGTCGGCTCCTCCGGCGGCGGCCGGGTCGCCCTGGAGGTCGCCGCCCGCTGGCCGCACCGGGTGACCGCCCTCGCCCTGCTCTGCACCGCCCGCCGCGGCCACGAGGCCGGCGCCAGCCTCCGGGCGTTCGGCGCGCGGGAGGACGAACTGCTCGAAGCCGGCGACGTGGACGGCGCGACCCGGCTCAACGTCGAGACCTGGCTCGGCCCCGACGCCGACGACACCGTCCGCGACAAGGTGCACACCATGCAGCGGCGCGCCTTCGACGTCCAACTGGCCGTCGAGGAGGAGCACGAGCCGCTCACCGCCGAGTACGACCTCGCCGCCATCGCCGCACCCACCCTGCTGGTCTCCGGCGACCACGACTTCGACGACTTCCGCGCCATCGCCGACCACCTCGCCGCGCACATCCCCGACGCCCGCCGCCTCCACCTGCCCTGGGCCGGCCACCTGCCCGGCCTCGAACGCCCCGAGGCGGTGAACGCGCTGCTCACCGGCTTCCTGGCCGGCACCGCCTGAGCCGCCGGGGCGGCCGGACTCCCGGCTCGACTCCTGGCCGACCGTCCGCGGCCCCGCCCGTCGGTGGCACGCCATCTGACGTCTCGTAGGATCGTGGCGATCTCCGCCGCCCGACCGGCGGGGCACAGCCGGGGGGACGTGACAGGTGGACGGGATGGACGCTCCGGACGGCGGGGTGGACGGCAAGGTGGACGGGGTGGACGCGGCGGATGCTCCGGGGGATCGGGTGGAGAGGGTTGCCACGCCGGCCGAACTCGCCGCACTCGCCGAACGCTTCGAGGAGCACCGCGGCCATCTGCGCGCCGTCGCCTACCGGATGCTCGGCTCGCTCAACGAGGCCGACGACGCCGTCCAGGAGACCTGGTTGCGGGCCGGCCGCAGCGACCTCGGCGAGGTCGGCAACCTGGGCGGCTGGCTGACCACCGTCGTCGGCCGGATCTGCCTGGACATGCTCCGCTCGCGCACCTCCCGCCGGGAGGACCTCGTCGACGTCCAGGAGAGCGAGCCCCGGACCGACACCCCCGCCACCGTCCGCCCCGCCGACCCCGAGCAGGAAGCCCTGCAGGCCGAGTCGGTCGGACACGCCCTGCTGGTGGTGCTCGACACCCTCGCGCCCGCCGAACGGGTCGCGTTCGTGCTGCACGACCTGTTCGCGGTGCCGTTCGAGGACGTCGCCACCGTCCTGGACCGCACCCCCGCCGCCACCCGGCAGTTGGCGAGCCGGGGACGGCGCCGGGTGCAGGGCAGGCCCGTCGACCCGGCCCCGGAGGCCGACCGCTCACGGCGGCGGCAGGTCGTCGACGCCTTCCTCGCCGCCGCCCGCGGCGGGGACTTCGACGCGCTGCTCGCCCTGCTCGACCCCGAGGTCGTCCTGCACGCCGACCGGCTCGTCCCGCTGCTGGACGGCGCCACCGAACTGCGCGGCAGCCGGTCCGTGCTCAACGCCTTCCTCGGCAAGGCCCAGGACGCCCGCCTCGCCCTGCTGGACGGCTTCGTCGGTGCGGCGTTCGTCCCGGGCGGACAGGTGCGCGGCGCCCTGCGCTTCACCGTCACGGACGGCGTGGTCGTCGGCATCGAGGTGATCGGCGACCCGGCCCGACTGGCCGCCCTGGACGTGGAGTTGCTGGACGCCTGAGCCGGACTGGGCCGGGTGGTTCGGGGGCGGGGGCGGAGTCCGGAGTCCGGTGTGCGGAGTGCGGGTGCCGGGTGCGGGGTGCGGGCGGGCAGCGTGGTCGAGCGGGGAGGAACGATGATGGAGCGGACCGACGGGCAGACAGCCCTCGCCGAGCGGTTCGAGCAGGACCGGAGCCACCTGCGGGCGGTCGCCTACCGGATGCTCGGCTCGCTCAGCGAGGCGGACGACGCCCTGCAGGAGGCCTGGCTGCGCGCCTGCGGCGCCGACCTCGCCGCGGTGCAGAACCTCGGCGGCTGGCTGACCACCGTGGTGGGGCGGGTCTGCCTCAACATGCTTCGCACCCGCCGCACCCGCCGCGAGGAGTCCTACGGGACGTCGGCCGAGGCCGAACCCGGTCGGCTCGCCGAACCGGCCCCCGCCGTCGACCCGGAGGAGGAGGCGCTGCTCGCCGACTCCGTCGGGGTCGCGCTGCTCGTGGTGCTCGACCGGCTGGCACCTGCCGAGCGGGTCGCCTTCGTCCTGCACGACATGTTCGCCGTGCCGTTCGACGAGATCGCCCCGATGATCGAGCGCACCCCCGAGGCCACCCGCCAGCTCGCCAGCCGCGCCCGCCGCCGGGTCAGGGGTGGCACCCCGGCCGCCGGCACCGACCATGCCCGGCAGCGCCGCATCGTCGACGCCTTCCTCGCGGCCACCCGGGGCGGGGACTTCGATGCCCTCGTCACCCTGCTCCACCCCGACGTGGTGCTGCGGGCCGACCGCATGGTCATCCCCACGCCGGAGCCGATCCTGGTCCGCGGGGCGCAGCCGGTCGCCTCGGGCGCGATGGCCGCGATGGCGCGGGCCCGGGTCACCGGCGCCGCGCTGCTCGACGGCACGGTCGGGCTGGTCATGGCCCCGCGCGGCCGGGCGGTCCTGGTGCTGTCCTTCGAGATCGGGGACGGCCTGATCACCGCGATCGAGGTGGTCGCGGAGCCTGAGCGCCTGGACGGGATCGAGATCGCGTCGGCCGACGGGCCTTACGGGCCTTACGGGCCTGCCGGGTCTGATGGGCCTGACGGGCTCGACGGGCCTGACGACGCCTGGTCGGTCGGGGACTGTTCGGCCGGGGACTGTTCGGTCGGGGACTGAGCCGCGGTCGGGGCGGGTCGCCGGTTGCGGAGGGCCGCCGCGGCTCTGAGGGGGCTCGGCTTCGCTTGCGCGGCGGTGGCCGACTTCCGCGGTTCCCGTAGGGCCCACCCCCCACCCCCTCCACCAAATCGTGCCGAGCGCGGTCGGCTACCCGCCGTCGGCTACCCGCGGCCGGTGGCC
>NZ_JBSGXP010000103.1:0-12517 GCF_053610105.1 Kitasatospora sp. NPDC054939
GGTACGGCGATCGCCGTACCCGGGCCGGGCACCGGGCTCGCTCGCCGTCCGGTGGTTCGGCCGGGTGCGGTCAGTTCCTGCCGTCCTTGCCGCCGGGGCGGGGCCAGATCGCGATGGCGATGAGGACGGCCGCCCACACGCCCAGCGGGGCGGCCGGCCAGTAGTGCGTCAGTTCTCCCTTCTGCAGGCAGCGTGTGCCCCAGACCGCCGACATGATGACCAGTCCGCCGAGCCAGTAGCGCCACTCCGCGAGCCATTCCGCCAGGTCCTTGCGGTCCCGTTCGGCCCGGGTGGGCGTGGGGGCGGGCAGGTCGGCGGTGAGGGCGGCGAGGTCGTCGGCGGTGCGGGCCTGCAGCGCCGCCTGGGAGCGGGCGGTGTGTTCCTGCGCGTCGAGCCGGCCTTCGGCCAGCGCCGCGGCCAGGGCGGCGAGGGCCCGGTCGCGGTCGACGTCCGAGACCCGCACCGCGGGCGTAGAGGGTTTGCTGTGGTCGTCGTTCATCGTCGTTCCCCCTTCGTCGTTTAGAATACGACTGTATCTCAAAGAGGAAGGTGGCCCGTGCCGAAGACCGTCGACCGGCCCGAGCAGCGCCGACAGATCGGCGCCGCACTGCTGCGGCTCGCCGCCGAGCACGGCCTGGACCAGGTCAGCGTGCGCACCGTGGCCGCGGCCAGCGGCCGCTCCGCCGGGGCGGTGCAGAAGTACTTCCGCTCCAAGGAGGAGATGCTGGTCTTCGCCGCCGAACTCGCCGGTGAGCGCATCGAGGAGCGCATGGCGCTCGTGGACACCGCCCTCCCGCTGCGCCGGGCGTTGCGCGAGTTGGTCCTCACCACGCTCCCGCTGGACGAGGAACGCCGCGCCGAGGCCGCCGCGCAGCTCGCCTTCGCCGTGCAGGCGGCCCACCACCCCGGCCTCGCCGCGATCCGGCACCGGGTCGACCACGACGTCCGGCAGGCCCTCGCCGCATGGCTGGAGAGCGCCGGCTGCCCCCGGGCCGCAGCCACCGCCGACGCCGTCATCGCGCTCAGCGACGGGCTCGCGCTGCGGATGCTCTACGCACCCGCCGAACAGGCCTCACTCCTCGACGCCCTCGACCTCGCACTCGACGCGCTGACGCCGGACGTGACGGCGATCCCTGAACACGGGCACCCGGAGTCGACTGTCGGCCAGAGCCGCTCGCAGTAACTCCCCACCTTAGGGAGGAAGTTCCGGGGGACGGCCGGATCCCTGGGGTCACCCGTCGGCGAGAGCGCGGGCGGGTCCGAGGCGGGGCGCAGCCCATCGCGTTGCCGAGGCCGGTGCTTCGGGTGACAACGTCCGCACTCACCTGTCACCGTGACGCCTGGACGCGGCGGCCAGGCCTGCGGAGCATGCTCGTGGCCACTGCCTGCCGTCGCGGGCGTGGCGGACGTCGGGGTGCCTGCCGAGCGGGAGCGGCGGCGCGCGCGAGGCGGTGGCAGCGGCCCCGGCCGAAGTCAGGCTCGGGCGCAGGCGCTGTTCGGCCCCGACGATGTGACCGTCCCCAGTGCCGGGCACGGCCCCCGGAACGTCGGCATCGACGAACCGGCGCGGCTCGCCGACGCCCTCGCGGGTCCGGCGCGGCGCCTGCTTCGGGACGCGTTTGCCGCAGCGAACGCGGGCACCCCACTCGTCGCCGGGCTCCCGTTGGGGGGCTGCCGGGGCGGGCCCGGCGCTCCACGCAGCCGCCTGGTGCCCCACCACGGGCGGCCGGTCGGCCATCCGGTCCACTTCTTGCCCGGTCATCGGACCGTTGCGGCCGGCACGGCGTCCGCGGGCCGGTAGCCGCCGCACCCGGCCAGAGTGACCTGGCGGCTCACCCATGCCTGCGCAGCCTCCTCGCTGCCGAACACGAGGTAGCCGGGGCCCTGTCGGACCAGGTCGCCGGACTCGACGTTCCGCACCCCCCACCCGGCGCCCCGACTCTCCTCCGCAGTCACCTTCTCAGGCCGGTACAAGGCCGCGACCCGCTGCGCCGGCGACTGCCACTGCCCCCGCCACGCCCGGACCCGGACCCGCCGCCCGTCGGTGAGGATCACCTCGACGTCCAGGCGCCCGTGGAAGTCCAGTTGCCACTCCACGGCCTCGGTACGGCCGACGCCGACCAGCAACCGCATCGCCTCGCGGTAGTTCGGCCGCAGCGCCATGTCGCGCAGGTGCTGCCACAGGACGGTGAGCGCCCTCTCGATCGGCTCGGTCACCGGGTCGAGGAACCCGTCGATGGCGACCGTCAGTTCCTGCTCGGCGGCGGTGATGGACACGTACCCTCCTACGGTCAGCGGCAGGACAACGGCAGGGACAACTGCGGGCATCCTGGGACCACTGACCGTACGGGCAGGTTTCTCGTGGACGGGGCCGTGTTTCTCGCTGTTTCTCGCGTTCTGCCGGCCGCTTCCCGGTGCTTCTCAGATTGCGCCGACCGAGCGGCGGGCGCCGCTGAGGACCCGCTGCGCATCGGCCCCGAACACGGCGGCCTGCTCGTACAGCGACCAGGCGCGGAGGTACAGTGCGACGTCGGCCGGGTCGTCGAGGTGCAGTGCCGCGTTGATCGTCTCGACGGTCACATAAGCCTGATCGTGGATCCAGAACCCATGACGGAGGCTCAGCGGGAGCGGTGCGGCGATCGGGATGATTCCGAGGGAGACCGTGTCGACACCGATGAGCCCGGACAGGCGGTCGAGCTGCGCGGCGAGCACGGCGCCGGGCAGATCCTGGCGAGTAGGGCGCCCTCCCAGACCAGGAAGCTCCACCGGCGGCCGGGCTCGTACAGCAGTTCCTGTCGGCGCACGCGCTCCCGTACGGCGGCGTCCGTGTCCCTCGGGGACTGGTGCAGTACGGTGCCGGCGAGCAGGACGTGCCGCGCGTAGTCGGGTGTTTGGAGGATCCCAGGGACGACGACGGGTTCGTAGGCCCGCACGGTCCGGGCACCTCGCTCCTGCGAGCCGGCCTCCAGTTGTACGGCGCTGTGCCCGTTGGCGAGGCGGCGTCGCCACGACCGGTAGTGCGTTTCGAGGGTGTCGAGGTCGTGCTGGAGTGACTCGGCGAGCGCCCGGTGCCCGGTGGCCTGCGCCCATGCGGCGAGGTCGGCCGAGGTGGCCGTCTGCTTCCCGTTCTCAAGTTTGGAGATCTTGGAGTGGGGCCAGTCGAGGGCCGTGGCCAGCTCACGGCCGGTGAGGCCGGCGTCGGCGCGCAGCTGCTGGAGCCGCGCGCCGAGTGCCTCACGGGCACGCTGGAAGTCGCTCACCCGCGGGCCGGCGGCAGGAGGGCTGCGGCTCGGTCCCGCGGCACGGCATGGTGCCAGGCTGCGTCACGGATCTGGCACGCCGCCAGGATCGCATCGGCGTCGTCGATGAACTCCGCTCCTAGGTAGTCGTCGTCCTGGTCGAAGTGCAGCGCCAGCAGGTAGCGGGAGTCGAACAGCCAGAAGTCCCGGTCGGGGATGCTCGTGCCGGTGCGCCGGCGGCTCAGGTACCGGATGTCCTCGCCCGCCTCGACGTTCGCCCACGACACCGCCAGCAGATACGCCTGTCCGTCCGTGATCGGGTCGTCCACGATGCGCACACGTTCGATCCGCTTGCCGGCCGCAACCTGCTGGCGGATATTGCGGCACCAGGGCCGGTCCGGATCGGTCTTCGGGTCCTCGCCGCGGGTCCAGCGCTGGAAGCCGGTGCCCTTCCGGTCGGAGGCGTAGCCACGACGACTCTCCAACCGCCACGCGGTGTGCTCGAACCCCGTCCCGTGGAAGAAGCCGTCGAACTGCTCGTCGGTGATGAACTGAGGCATGGTCAGACCCTCGGGGCAAAGCGCGCGAGCAGGTCACGCGGAACAACGACGAACGTCTCGCCGGGCAGCACGTTCTGAAGCTGGGCGAGGGCCTCGGGATCGGTGAGGCGGTAGCCCTGCACCACGATGTCCCCCTCGTCCGTCTCGTACAGGGTGGGGCATTTCCCGTCCTCGGACGTCGTCCCCAGCATGCGCAGCTGCATCGTGTTCCCTCTCGTCGGTGGGCTCCCAGCATTGCGCCCGCCGCCGGAGCCTGTAGCCCGAATCGTCAGATCCGGTTGCCCGACCACAACAGAGCGCCCCCGCCCGGTGGCGGGGGCGCCTCGTCCTCTCCGTACGCTCAGTCCGTCCCTGCCCTGTGTGCCGCAGCGAAGGCCGGCAGGCGGGTGGCGGTCTGCGGCGGGTCCTCCAGCAGGGGCGAGTGTCCGAGACCGGGCAGCAGCTCGACCCTCGCGCCCGGTACGGCGAGGTAGTCGGCGGCGGACGAGGCCTGCCACCTGCGGTCGTCCTCGCCGAAGGTCACCAGCAGGGGTTTGCCGAGGCTGGCCAGCCGGTCCGGGAGCGCCTGCTGCTCCAGGTAGGACCGGGTGGCCCACATCGTCGCGGTCAGGCTGTGGTGGGTCATCGCGCGCACGTCGTCCAGGAGTTCCTGCGGGATCCGGTAGCCCGGTCGGCTGAAGCCCGTGCTCGCGAACTGCCGGAGCTGCTCGTCGTTCGGCGGCCACTGCGCGGGGTCGATCGCGGAGGATTGCGGTGCGATGTAGGCGTCGAGGCGGGGCCCGGTGTTGATGAGCGCGAGCGCGGTCACCAGGTCGGGCCGCTGTTCGGCGACGGCTGTGGCGGTGGCGCCGCCACTGGAGTGGCCGACGAGCACGGCGCGTTCGACGCCGAGCCGGTCCAGGACCGCGGCCGTCCGGCGTGCCTGGTCCTCGACCGCGTAGCTGCGGTCGGCCGGTTTGGCGGACCGGCCGTGCCCGAGCAGGTCGATCCGGATGACGCGGTGGGATCCGCGGAGCAGCGGAACCATCGCGTTCCACGAACGGGTCGAGGATGCGGATCCGTGGATGAGCAGGAGGGCAGGCGCGGTGCGGGGGCCGTCCTGGCACACGTGGAGGTCGCCGTCGTCCAGCGACAGGGTCGAGCTCTCGGTGGCCCCGGTGCTGCCGGGTACGGACGGTCCGCCGTCGGGAAGTGTCATGGGCCCACTGTTGCCGCCGGCACCCGTCGGCGGATTGGACGAATGTTCCCCGGGTCGGGCCGCATAGCATGGGGCGGGTGCGGACTTTCATGCACGGGGCGGCAGCGTGGGACGTCGCGACCCCGCGGCAGCCGAGCCGGGTGGACGGGGTCGCCATGGCGGGGTTCGGGGTTCGTGACCTGCAGGCGCTTCGGATCGTCCCGCATCCGGCCGTGACCCTGCTCCTGGAGTTCGGCGCCGGCTCGCCCGTCGTCGACGGTGGCTTCGGGCGGCAATGGGGGAGCCTGGTCGCCGGACCGGGGCTCGGTTCCGGCGGCGCGGTGTGGGCACGAGGAGAGCACGTCGAGTGCGTGCAGGTCCGTCTGTCCCCGGTTTGTCGCTGCTTTCTTGGCGTGTCTCGCATTCCTCAACTCCCGTTGATCAGGCGTGGGGTTAGCAGTTGATGAGGGTCGTATGGCGGGCCTACCGTCCCGTCGCGTGTTGGTGCACTTCTTCTCCAGCGAGGGCTGGCAGGCGTGGGGGCTCGATGGCGAGCCGTTGATCCCAGAGCGGATGCCGGTGCTGTTCGATGACGACTTCCTGTTCGAGGACGAGGGCGGTCCGAGGGCGACGCGGGCGGTGAACGCCTGGCTTCGTACGCTGCCGTCGAGCGGGGCACCGTCGCCGAATTCGTGGCGGGCGTACGCGTCCGGCAAACTCGCCCGCACCCACACCGAACTCACCCAGCTCAAGGAGCGCCACCAACTCCTCCTGTCTGTCCTGGCCGCCAAGGACGACGAAGTCCAGTGGCTTCGCCGCCAGCTCAGTACGCCCGTCTCGGTCACCGATCAAAGGCAGGGGGACGACGCCACAGGCGTCGTCCCCCTGCCCCGCCGCTGATGTCACACGATCATGATCAGCAGAGATGTGCTCACTCGTTCTTGGCATACACGTCGAGCATGAAATCGTCGCCGTGGACATAGACCACGAAGCGAGTGGGCTTCGCGCAGAGCTGGCAGTCCTCGATGTACTCCTCATCGCCTTCCGACAGGTCGACCGTCTTCTCGATCTCTTCCGCGCAGTAGGGGCAGTTATAGAGTGCAGTTGCGAGCGCCATTGCAACCTCCGCAGTAGTTGTGCCACTTCGTTGGACAGCTTGCTGTCCCCGATCCCGGATGATCTTAGGATCGAGACCAGCGCAGCGAACAAGAATCACCAACAAACCCACCGCAGACAGTCATGCCGCCTCGCAGCCACGTTGTGAGCGACAGCGAGCACGGACCACACCGAGCCAACCGTCGCCAAGCTGACCACCTGATCGACGGAGGTCATCGGTGACCACCCACACGAGCGAATCGCGCAGCGAGAGCGTGACGCCGCACGACCGCGACACTGGTGGCCCGCAGCGGGATGCCGCTGCCCCCGGTCGCGAGCCTCGGGACCGAGACACTCGACGTAGTGGACACGGTCCTTGCCGCGTTAACCCACTGATCGCACGCGCGGTGCTGGGCGCCGGCCCGGCCGACCTCGCTGGTGTCGCCGTGTCCTTGGGGGACCTGTGGGGCCGGGAGGCGTCCCGGATCCGCGACCGGCTCGGCGAGCTCTCGTCGTGGCAGGAGCGCTTCGCGTGGACGGACGCGCTGCTCGCCGACCGGTACGCGCAGGGGCCGTCGGTGGACCCGGAGGTGGCCTGGGCCTGGCGCCGGATCGTCGGCAGCCGTGGCCTGACCCGGGTCGACGGGCTCGCCGCCGAGGTCGGATGGAGCCGCAAGCGGCTGTGGTCCCGGTTCCGGTCGCAGCTCGGCATTGCGCCCAAGCGCGCCGTGCGGCTGGTCCGCTTCGACCACGCCGCACATCGTCTGGTTGCGGGGGAGGGTGCGGCGAGGGTTGCGGCCGACACCGGCTACGCGGACCAGTCCCACCTGCATCGGGACGTCGTGGCGTTCACCGGGGCGACCCCCGCCACCGTGGCCGGCGAGCCGTTTCTCGCCGTCGACGACATCGCATGGCCCGACCGCGCAGCGACGACCGTGCCCCGCGTCTCCGGAACTGCGGGATCACCCGTCCGCGGGGGATCGCCCGTACGGTGCGCAACCGGTGCCCTGACCCGACCTTGGGCAGGCCATGACCGCACGACACTTCACCGCCGTGGCCTTCGCCGTGGTGGTGCGGTACCTGGTCGCCAGCGCCGGTCCTTCACCCGACCGTCGCGGTGTTCCGGCACGTCGGAGCCGCGCTCGGGGTTCTCGGCCGGAGGACGGAACGGCTGCCGAAGCCGGCGGAACCGCGAGCAGGCGGGGCGGACCGGCCGGGCCGCGCACGTGCGGGCCTGCTCACGAGGCCTGCACGTGCGCGGTCAGGTCGTCGGGGGGATGCCCAGGATCGCGTGCATGCCGCGCAGCGCCCACTTCTCGGTTCCGTCGTCGCCGTGGAGGAGCCGGGCCGGGGTGATGCCGGCGGCCAGGGACTCCAGCCCGTACACGACCTGGGGCGCGTCCGTGCCGGGCGGGAGGTCCCCGGCGGCGACGGCGTCGTCGATGTCGCTGCGGAGGGCGTCCCGCCAGCGGGCACGGCCCTCGGCGATCCGGTCGTGGACGAGGCCGGTGCGGGCGTCGTAGTCGTAGGTGATCTGGGTGAGCAGGCAGCCCCCGGAGTAGCCGGGGTCGGCGGCGTAGCGCACCCAGGAGGCGCAGGTGGCCAGCAGGCGTGGCAGCCCCGGGTCGAGGTGTTGCACCGGTTGCCAGACCCGGGTGCGGAAGTCCGCCATGACCAGGTCCACCGTCTCCAGTTGCAGCTTCTCCTTGCTGCGGAACTGGCCGATCACGCCGGCCTTGCTCATCCCCAGCCGGTCCGCGAGTCGTCCGATGGTGACGCTGTCCAGGCCCTCCATGGAAGCGAGTTCGGCGGCGGCGCGCAGGACCGATCGCCGGGTTTCTAGGGCTGCCTGAGCCGATGCACGTCCTGCCATGCCCGACAGTTTAGCAAACGACCGTACGGCATTGACGAACGAACGATCGTACTCTTAAATCCTCGCCATGACGCCTTCAGCCTCTGCTTCCGCTCCCCCTTCCGCCCCTTCCCCTTCCGCCCCTTCCGCCGTCCCCACCCGCCGTGCCTCCCTCGCCCTGTTACTCGCCTGTGCGGGCACCTTCCTGAGCTTCCTCGACGCCACCGTGACCAACCTGGCGGTGCCGCCGATCGCCGCCGAGTTCGACGCCTCGCTGACCGCCGTCTCGTGGGTCGCCACCGCCTACGTGATCCCCTTCGCCGCCCTGCTCGCCCCGGCCGGACCGCTGGCCGACGCGGTCGGCCGTGCCCGGCTGTTCCTGGTCGGCGTCGCCGTTTTCACCGCGTCCTCGCTGCTGATCGCCCTCGCCCCGGGCCTGCCCGTCCTGCTCGGCGCCCGCGTCCTCCAGGGCCTGGCGGCGGCGCTGCTGGTCCCCGCCTCGCTGGGCCTGGTCCTCGCGGAGATCCCCGCCGAACGCAGGCGCGCCGCGATCGGCGTGTGGAGCGCGGCGGGGGCACTGGCGGCCGCCGCGGGACCGGCCCTCGGCGGCGTCATGGTCGAAGTCCTCGACTGGCGGGCGCTGTTCTGCCTCAACCTGCCGGTGGGCGTCGGGGTGCTGATCGCCGGGCGCCGGCTCGTGACCGGCGAGTCCCGCACCGGCCGGGCGCCCGATCTCGCCGGCGGCCTGCTGCTCGCCCTCTGCGTCGGCTCGGCGGTCTACGGCCTGACGCAGGGTCCCGACCAGGGCTGGTCCTCGGTGTACGTGCTGTCCGCCGCCGGTGTCACCGTGCTCGCGGGCGCGGCGACCGTGCTGCGGGCGCTGCGGCACCCGCGGCCGGCGCTGCGGCTCGACCTCTTCCGCAGCCGGACGTTCGCCGTCGCGAGCGGCGTCTCCCTCGCGTACGGCGCCGCTCTGTTCACCACGATGCTGCTCGGCGTGCTCTTCCTGACCGGCGCCTGGGACTACTCCGCCCTGAAGGCGGGATTCGCGATGAGCCCGGCGGGGCTCGTCACCGCCGTGGTCGGCATCGGCATCGGCCGGCTCCGCGTCGCCCTCGCCCCGCGCACGCTGGTGGCGGCGGGCTCTGCCCTGATCGCCGTCTCGACGGCCCTCCTGGCCCTGCTGATCGACACCGAACCGCACTTCTGGACGCTCTGGCTGCCGACCGGAGTGGTGATGGGAGTCGGCGTCGGCATGGCCACCGTCGGCATCTCCAGCGCCGCCGCCTTCTCCGTCGCTCCCCAGCACTTCGCCGCCGGGACGGGCATGGTCATGGCGGCCCGCCAGGTCGGCGGCGGCCTCGGCATCGCCGCCACGGCCGTGATCATCGCGGAGGTCTCGGGCACCGGCGCGCAGCCGTACGCCGCCGTGTACTGGCTCGCCACCGCCGTCACCCTGGCGGCGGCCGTCGGCGGCCTCGCCCTGCGCACCACCACCCCGCCCCTGCCGCAGGCCGCGACCTCGGCCGACCCGGCGCCGGCCGCCGCCCGCACCCTCGAGGGAGACCAGCGATGACCTCCCAGCCGGACCGGACCCCCGTCCGGGATCTGCCCGCGGACCTTTCCCCAGACCTTTCCGCCGACCTCTCCGCCGAGTTGTCCGACCCGTACTGCATCGCCCCGGACAGCGCCGCCGAACTGCTCCGCGATCTCCCGTGGAACCGGCTCGCCGTGTTGGGCGACAGCGTCACCGCCGGCGTGATGGACCCCCTCCCGGGCTACCGCGACCGGTCCTTCGCCGACCGTTTCAGCGACGCCCTCGCCGCCACCCGACCCGGCTTCGCCGCGGTCAACCTGGCCGAGCCCCATCTGCTTCTCGGCGCGATCCGGGACCAGCAGCTCGCTCCTGCGCTGGAGTTCGAGCCGGACGTGGTGATGGTCAGCGCAGGCGGCAACGACGCCTTCCGCAGCTTCGACCCGGAGACGCTACGGGCCGACCTGGCCTCGCTCCTGACGCCCCTCGCCGGGAGCGGCGCCCTCGTCATCACCATCGGGCTGTTCGACCTCGCCCGTTCCGGCCTCGTCCCGCCGGAACACGCCGGTGCCGCGGCCCGCCGCTTCGACGCACTCGACCGGATCACCGCCGGCCTGACGCACTCGCTCGGCGGCGTCCACATCGACACCCACCACCACCCCCTCGCCGCCGACCCGGCCATCTACGCCGCCGACCGCGTCCACGCCAACGCCCGAGGCCACGCGGTGGCCTTCGCCGCCATCGCGACCACCCTGTCGGACCACGCCCGGAACCGGACGACAGGCTGAACCCCCTTCCATCCTCGGCCCAGTCGTCGGACGGAGCCTGCGGGCATGGTCGCCGGCGATGTCTCCCGCCGGGGGACGCCGGAGCGGTACGGGCACGGCGCCACCGAGCGGAACCCCCACGAGTCGGCCACCCGGGTCAGGTGCGGTCGTCGGCCGGTCTGCGCGTTCGGTCGGTCTGTGCGTTCGGGTGGTGCGTGAAGGCGCTTCGGTAGGCGGCCGGGGTCATGCCGATCCGGCGGTTCAGGTGCTGGCGGAGCGACTCGCCGGAACCGAGGCCGCTGCGGTGGGCCACCTGGTCGACGGTGAGATCGGTGGTCTCCAGCAGCTCGCGGGCCCGCAACAGCCTCTGCTGGAGCAGCCATTGGAAGGGGGTCGCGCCGGTTTCGGTGCTGAAGCGGCGGGTCAGGGTCCGGACGCTGACCCTGGCCCGCCCGGCCAGGTCGTGCAGGGATATCGGCCGGTCCAGGTGTTGCAGTGCCCAGATGCGGGCCGCATCCAACGGGGAGTCGGTCCTGGCCGGCAGCGGGGTCTGCACGAACTGCGCCTGCCCGCCGTGGCGGACGGGGGTGACGACCGCGGCGCGGGCCGCGGCGTTGGCCACGGCCGCGCCGTAGTCGGCGCCGATCAGGTGCAGGCACAGGTCGATCCCGGCGGCCGAGCCCGCACCGGTGACGATCGGTCCGTCCTCGGCGAACAGCCGGTCGGCGTCCACGCGCACCGCGGGGAAGGCGCGCTGCAGTTCCTCGGCCAGGGCCCAGTGGGTGGTGGCGACACGGCCGTCGAGGAGCCCGGCCTGGGCGAGGACGAAGGCCCCGCTGCAGATCGAGGCGATGCGCTTGCCTGCCGCAGCCGCCTGCCGCAGGGCGTCCAGTGCGGCCGGCCCGGCGTCGTGCCGGCCGGCGGTCGAGGGGACGATCACCGTGTCCGCCGCGGCGACCGCCCGGAGGTCGTGCCGGATCACCACGTCGATGCCACCGGAGGCGGCGACCGTGCCGGGCACGGCCGTGCACACCGTCACCTCGTAGCAGGGGTGTCCGTCGAGTTCGGCGGCGCCGAGCAGTGTCGACGGCATGGACAGGTCGAAGGGTTTGACCGCGGGGACGGCCAGGACGGCGACACGGTGCATGGCTGGATCCTTGGAGGTCGTGGCTTTCTGGCCACTAACCTACTCGGCATCCGCGCGGCACAGTTGGTCGTGCGGAAGGGCCCTCCGCGAACCACGTTCCCCCCTCGGGGGAGCGTTCCACTGTGACGGTGAACGGAGACACGATCATGGGTGCATCAGTCGTCATCGGGGCGGGCGCGACCGGGGCCGCGACCGCAAGGCAACTGGCCGACCGCGGCCGGAAGGTCCGCCTCATCACCCGCAGCGGCAGCGGACCCGACCACCCCGGCATCGAACGGATCGCCCTGGACGCGGGCCGCACCGACGAACTGGCCGAGGCGCTGGCCGGAGCGACCACGGTCGTCAACGCCGCCATGACCGCCTATCAGACCTGGCCGGAGACCATGCCGCCGCTGTTCACCTCGATCCTCGCCGCGACCGAGCGGGCCGGGGCCGACTACGTGATGCTCGGCAACCACTACGGCTACCAGCGGACCACCGGGCCGGTCACCGAACGCACCCCGATGGCCCCGCACACCCGCAAGGGCCGGGTGAGGGCCGAGCTGTGGCGGCAGGCCAAGGACGCCCACGACGAAGGGCGGCTGCGGGTCACCGAGGTGCGAGCCGGCCAGTACCTGGGACCGGGCGCGGTCTCGGCGTTCACGCTGCTGGTCGCGCCCCGGGTCCGCGAGGGTGAACTGGCCCTCGTCCACGGCAATCCCGACGCGGCGCACTCGTTCTCGTACACCGAGGACGTCGCGGCGGCGCTGGCGGTGGTCAGCGGCGACGAGCGGGCCTGGGGACGCGCCTGGCACGCCCCGGTCATCACCACGACCCTGCGCCGGGCGGCGACCGACCTCGCCGAACTCCACGGAGCACCCGAACCGCGGTTGGAGCCGCTCACCGAACGGGACATCGCGCTGCTGTCCTTCACCGATCCGCTGTGGCGGGAGTTCGCCGAGATGAGCTACATGTCCGAGCGCCCGTTCCTCGTGGACGACAGCGACATCCGCGACACCTTCGGCCTCACGCCTTCGACGCTCCGCGAAGCGCTGGCGGCCTGATGCCGTGGTGGGGGGGGCGGGGGGGCCCGCCCCCCCCCCCCCCCGGGGGCCCCCCCCGGGGGCGCCGCGGGGGGGGGGCCCCGGTGGGGGGGGGGCGGGCCCC
>NZ_JBSGXP010000103.1:12527-31422 GCF_053610105.1 Kitasatospora sp. NPDC054939
AACCCCCCCCCACCTCCCCCACCCCCTCTTCCCCGGTCCCCTCCCTGGTGGGGCTGGTCTGCCTGGGTTGGGGGGTCGGCGCCCCCGCCCCCCCCCACCACGCGGGGCGCCGCCCGGGTGCGACCGTCGGGAGGGCGCACAGGTTGAGGGAGGGCCGTCCGCCGGCCGCGGGTGACCGCGGTGTAGAGCAGGTTCCGGCGCACACACTCCGAGAGTGTCTGCACGACGAAGCGGCCCCGGTCGGATACTTTGCGTGAGGATTCGTACACGCCTCGCAACCCTGGGAGACCATCATGACCACCGAGGAACTCGCCAAGTTCTACGCCCTCCTGACCATCCTGGAGCCGCAGACCCAGACCTGCGTCCAGGCCGCGCGCCTCGCCGAGGTGGGGACGGTGGGCGACGGCGACACCGACACCACCGTGGTGAAGCAGCTCAAGAGCCACGCCGACAAGATCGCCGCCGAGCTGGCCTCGGTGAACCCCGAGAAGCTGCAGCGCAAGGCGGCGGCGATCGCCAAGTTCCTCGTCTAGCCCAGCCTGCCCACTCGGTCCGTCGGCGTTCTTCGCCGGCGGACCGACGTGTTCGGCCGCCCGCGCGTGAACCGGCGAGGGCACCGCTGCGGCGGTGTCCACGCCCGGGCGCGGCGGTGCTGCAGGAGGCCGGCCCGGGGCGGTACGGGTTCGGGCACGCGCCGGCCGGCCAAGCCGTGTACGAGGCGCTGCCCGGACCGGTGGCATGAGGACCCACCGCCGGGTGCGGGCCGTGCTGCGCGCACAGGACCCGCGAGGGCGAGGCCGGGACGCCGGATCCGCTGCACGGCGGGGTGGCGGATCGTAACGTCGTCGGTGTGGAGCCCGCCTGTGCGGTCGCGGAGCGGCCCGGCCGGGACGACGGAGTTCAGCATGGTGGCGCAGGACGACGCCCGCGGGGCCGGGCCATACCGGCCTCCCGTGATGGTCGGCCGCGGGCAGGAGCTGCGGCTGCTGCTCGGGGCCCTGCGGCGCCCGCCTGCCGTGGTGCTGGTCGAGGGCGACGCGGGTGTCGGCAAGTCGCGGCTGATCCTGGAGGCCGGCCGGGCCCTCAGGGCGGAAGGCGCGCACGTCCTGACGGGTCTGTGCCATCCGCTGCGTGAACCGATGCCCTACGGGCCGGTGGTCGACGCGCTGCGCGGTGCGGCGCCCCTCCTGCCTCCCGACGGAGGGGTGGTCGCAGTCGCGGCACCGCTCGCCCCGCTGCTGCCGGAGCTGGAGCGGTGGCTCCCCGCCCCGCCCGCGGGGACGGCGCCGACCGCGGGCCGCCATGCGGTGGTCCGGGCGATCAGGGCGCTGCTGGAGCAGCTGGGGGCGGCGACCCTGGTGGTGGAGGACGTGCACTGGGCGGACGAGGCGACCCGTGAGTGCCTCCTGCTGCTCGCCCGGGATCTGCCGACGGGCCTGGGCCTGGTGGTGTCCCCTCCTCGACCGCTCCCGTCCCGATGCGGGACCGGGTGGCGGCCACGCCCGCGGGGACGGCGCCGTGCCTACGGCGGCCGATGTCCACGTGCTCCGAGGGGCCGGGGTTCCCCGGGCGCTGCAGGAGGTCGTCGTCGGCCGCCTGGCGACGCTGTCGGCACCCGAGCGGTCGGTGGTGGAGGCGGCGGCGGTGCTGGAGGTGCCCTCCGGCGAGCGGGTCCTGGCCGGCACGGCGGACCTGGGCGGGGACGATGCGCGGGCGGCGCTCACGAAGGTGCTGCGCAGGGGCGTGCTGAGCGAGTTCCCCGGTCTGGTGTACGGGTTCCACCACGTGCTGTACCAGCAGGCGGTCTACGACGACATCCCCGGGCCGGTGCGCACGGGGATGCACCGCCGGGCCGTCGGCGTGCTGGGGGAGGAGCCGTCGCCGCCGCTGGTGAAGATGGCCCACCACGCGCGGGCGGCCGGCGACGGGGCGGGGTGGCTGCGGTATGCGCAGGCGGCGGCCGAGCAGGCCGCGGCCGTCAGGGACGACGGCACTGCGGTGGTGCTCCTCAACGACATCCTCCGGCACCCGAACCTGGCCGCTGACGACCGTGCCCGCGCGGCGGTGGCGCTCAGCGAGGCGGTGGTGACGCGGATCGAGTACCGGAGCAGCAGCGCGCTCCTCAAGCGCATCCTCCACGACCCGCAGCTGCCGGCGACGGTGCGCGGCGAGATCAGGCTCACGCTCGGCCGGCTCATGGTCAACCAGGACGACGACCCCGACGGGCGTCGGCAGCTGGAACAGGCGATCGGGGAGCTGGGGGAGGAACGGCCGGAGAAGGCGTCGCGGGCGATGGTGGCCCTGGCCCTGATGGACGACACCCCCGCCCAGGAGCAGCGGCAGTGGCTGGAGCGTGCCGAGCGGCTGCTGGCCGGCAGCGGCGATGCGGCGGCCCGGGCCGCCTTCACCGTCAACAAGCTGTCCGGCCTGGCCTCGCGCGGTGATCCGGGCGTGTGGGCCGAGCTCGACGCGCTGGCCCGGGCGGGACCCGACCCGATCCTGTTCGAGACCGCCCGCGGCCTCTACAACGGCGGCGAGGCCGCTGCGCTCCTGGGCCACGACGACCGGGCCCGGCGCCTGGCCGAGGAGGCGCGCCGGCTGGGACTGCGGCTGGAGTCGGACATCCTGACCGGGTACGCCCGCGGCACGCTGATCCACACCTCGTGGCGGCAGGGGCGCTGGGACGAGGCGCAGGCCGAGCAGGACGCCCTGCGCGCCGACTACCCCGACCTCGTCACCGTGCAGTGGGAGGCCAGGCTGATCGCCGGGGCCACCGCCGTGGCGCGCGGCGACCTCGCGCAGGGCCTGGAGTCGCTGACCGACATCGTGCGCAGCGGCAGCGGTCGGCACATGCTGTGGGAGGCCGCGGCGTGGATCGCCAGGGTCCGCCTCACCCAGGACGACCCCGAGGCCGCCTGGGCACTGCTGGAGCGCCCGCTGGCCCAGATGCGGGCCACCGACCACTGGGCCGCGGGCCATCCGCTGATCCCGGTCGTCGTCCGCACCGCCTTGGTGCTCGGCGACACCGGCACGGCGCGCGACGTCGCGGCGAGCGCCGAGAAGGCCACCGCGGACTGCGACACACCCGCGGCCCACGCCGCCCTCCACACGGCACGAGGGCTCCTCGCCGCCGGCACCGCCCGTAGCGCCCACTTCGAGCGTGCGCTCACCGCGCGCCAGGACATCGCACGCCCCTACGACACGGCCCTGGCGATGGAGGACTGCGCCGACGCGCTGTCCGACGCCTCACCCGACCGGGCCGTCGACCTCCTCCACCGGGCCCTCGGCACCTACGAGGGCCTTCGCGCCCAGTGGGACGCAGGTCGCTGCACGCACGCCCTGCGCCGGCTGGGCGCGATCCGACCCCAGCCGCGCGGGCGGGCCGGCTACGGCAACGAACTGTCGCCGCGCGAACACCAGGTGGCCCAGTACCTGGCCCGCGGCGCGACCAACAAGGAGATCGCCCAAGCACTCTTCCTGTCCCCGCGGACCGTCGAACAGCACGTCCACAAGGTCCTGCGCAAACTCGACGTCGCCCGCGCCGACGTCCCGGGCGTCATCGCCGCGCCGGGCGACAACGGCCGTGACTCCGGTAGCAGGGGCGGCGTGTAGCGAACCGGCCGGAAGGCGGTGGCGGTGGCGGTTGCACCGAGAGTCCGTCACCGACGACGGCCACCGCGACGAACTCCGGCGCCGGCCCGCCGGCCCGCCGGCCCGCCGGCTTCGGCGCCGTGCTGCCCTGGTCGATGCCGACCGAGACGACAGTCCGGCTGCCCGGCGTGGGCTATGATCGCGGCTCGAACCGCCTTCCGACGTCAGAAGAAGCACCGGTGGACGCCAGGATCACCCGGATCCGAGCCAAGCTCGCCGTACTACCGAGCACGGAGAAGGCCGCACTGGGCCCCGTGCTCACCGAGACGCAGATCTCGGACTTCGAGGACGCCCATGGCATCCGACTGCCCGAGGAGTTCCGGCAGTTCCTCACCCGAGTCGGGCACGGCGGATACGGCCCCACGTACGGGCTGTTGCCCATGGAGCGGTGGCTCGGGCGCGGTGGCGTCGGACAGCCTGCCGAGTCGTTCCGGACCGTCCCGGACATGGACCTCCCCGCAGGTTCCGACGGCCGGGGCGACTGCGCAGGATTCCCCGGCACGATCGCGGTCGTCCACCGGGGCTGCAGCGACTTCACGCTGCTGGTCGTCACGGGACCCGGACGCGGGCGCCTGGTGGAGGTCAACGCCGAGGGCTTCTTCGCCCCTCGGTTCCACGCCGATGCCGACTTCCTTTCCTGGTATGAGCGGTGGCTCGACTTCGTCCTGACGGGACATCGGGACCTCACCTGGTTCGCCGACCAGATGGCCGGTGACGAGGACCAGCTCCTCGCAACACTCCTGGGCGACGAGCTCCCGGCGAGGCGGCGAGCCGCCGCCTACACGTTCGTCACCCACCCGGGCCCGAGCGCCACCCTTCCCTGTACGCTGCTGCGGGCGCTGGCCGCGGAGGCCCACCCGTCCGTGAGGGAATCGATCCTCCGTGCCCTCGCAGCGCAGGGAGACCACGGTCGAGACCTGCTGGCCACGGCGCCGGCCGATCCGGTGCCTGCCATGCGCACCCTCGCTGCCATCCTCATGACGACCACCACACCGCCGGGACGGGGGCTGCCTGCCCGGCGGCGGGAGGCCCTCGGAGGGCATCTGGAGCGCGAGACGGACGACTCGGTCCGGGACACCATCCAGCGCATGCTCGAACAATCGGACTGACGTGACCACGTGGCACCGCCCGGGCGCCCGATCACCTGGAGCGCGACGGCGGGCAGGGACCAGGCCGGCAGGTCCTCGATCACGAGCCGGTCGTAGCCGTACCGCTATCGGAAGTGACAGCGCGTGGGGTGGGGGTTCGCCCGATCGGAGGGCGAGGTTCGCTGAAGGCACGACCAGCCTGCCGGGGCGTCGGGACGCCGGGCGCCGCGGCTCAGGCATCAGCCGGCAAGGGAAGCATGACCTGTCTACACAAATGCCCGTTTCTCTGCTACCAATTGAAGTACCTCCTGATTCCTCGGAGGGGATGCGTCACCCGCGAATCTCCACCGTCTGGCTCGGCCGGCGGACAGCACCGCCACCCGAGATCACCTGTCGCCCGGACCTGGGCGAACCCGCATTGCGGGGATTGTCAGCGGGCAACGCAAACCATTCCTCTGGAGCACTCATGTGCGTAGGACAGAGCACCCCCCTCTCCGCCCCGGCGGGCGCGGTCACCGGAGCCATCTTCGGCCACGGCGCCAGGGCGGTCGCCGAAGACCTGGGGTTCGGAAAGCTCGCCACCGACATCATCGGCAGCCTCGCCACCATGGCCGGCACCGCCGCCGGCGGATGGCTCGTCAACACGCTGCTCGCCGACTTCGGGGTCGGCTACGCGGCGACCGGAGCCCAGGCCCTGGCGGCCGGCGCCATGCACTCGACCCTCTACGACCCCAACAGCGCATTCGGGGCCTTCGCTCGAAACCGGCTCGCGCCCGGCACTGCCTGACCGGCAGCCCCGTCCCAGAGAATTCCGTGCCGTAAGCACTCGCTTGCGGCACGTTGCCTTGCAGGCTCCATAGAACATGATGGGCGGTATCGGAACCATCACCGGAGGTAGCCGGACATGGCTCGGAGCACCTTCGGGCGCCCCGGCCGGGAGCCGGCGAGCAGGAGACGAGGGGTGGCGGCACGGGGGCCCGCCCTCAGCGGTACGCTCCTGGATGCTCGCGTTCGCGAACCGAGCGGCACCGGTCGCACACGGACCGGAGCCTGACCCCCCGACCCCTACGTTCCGGGCCATGCCGACCTCACCCCCGCACCGCGGTGCCCTCCTGGCGACCGCCCTCGCCCTCACCCTGACCGGCCTCCTCGTCGGCGCCCGCCTCAACGGTACGGGCAGCGGAGCGGGCGCCGGCCCGACGCCCGCTCAGACCGGCACCCAGGAGCGCCCCCCGTACGCCTTCGGAGGCCCCGGATCCGGCGGCGACACCCCGGCCGAACGCGCCCACCGCGACCTGCTCGACCACGGCCGCGACGCCAAGATCCTCACCGCCGCGCACCGCGGGCAGTGGCGCCACGCCCCCGAGAACTCACTGCCCGCGATCCGGGCCGCCTTCGACCAGGGCGCCGAGATCGCCGAGGTCGACATCCGGCTCACCAGGGACAACGTGCCCGTCCTGATCCACGACCCCACCGTGGACCGGACCACCGACGGGAAGGGCCGGGTCGCCGACCTGACGCTCGCCCAGATCAGGGACCTCCGCCTCAGGGAGGGCCTCGGCGGAGCCCAGGCGGCCGTCACGGACGAGCGCGTCCCCACGCTGGAGGAGGCCATGGCCCTCGCCGAGGACCGCGGCCTCGTCAACCTCGACAAGGGCTGGCCGATCCGCGCGGAGATATGGGACGTCCTGGCGAGGACCGGCACCGTGCGCAACGGCATCTACAAGAGCGAGGCCCCGGTCGCCGAGGTGAAGGACTTCCTCGCCACCCACCCCGGCGCCGTCTACATGCACAAGATCACGGACGGAAACCTGGCCGCCGTCGCCGAGTTCGGCACCGACCAGCCCGTCGCCTACGAGGTCGAGTTCGACGACATCGCGGACGCCGTCGCCCGCAAACCGTTCCTCGACGCCCTGGCGCGCCGCAGCCGGATATGGATCAACACCATGTGGAACGGCCAGGCGGACCGGATGACGGACGAGGCCTCCCTCATCGACCCGCTGCACGGCTGGGAGGCACTGGTCCGCAGCTACGGCACCACCATCGTCCAGACCGACGACGTGGAGAGGCTGGAAGCGTGGCTGCGCACCGGCCAGGGCGATCCGCTCCCCGCCGGCAGCGTGCGCGTGCAGGCCGAGGACTTCCGCCCCGGCGAGGGCACCGGCTACCACGACGACGAATCCGACAACCAGGGCGGCCTCACGCTGCGCCCCGGTGAGGGCGTCGACATCGCGGACGCCGACGGCAACGTCCGCGTCTCCCACCTGCGCGGCGGCGAGTGGCTCTCCTACGAGGTGGACGTACCCGTCACCGGCACGTACGCGCTCTCGGCCCGCGTCTCCTCCACCTACTCACCCGCCGGCACCTACACGGCCGCCTTCGACGCGGGCCCCGACAGCGGCCGGGTGGCGGTCCGCAACACGACCGGCCACGCCAAGATGGACCTCCAGGCGAGCGGCATCACCCAGCAGCTGACCGCGGGCCGCCACACGATCAAGGTGAGCCTGCCGTCGGACGCCCCCCAGAACTGGAACCTGGACTACCTCCAGCTCGACCCGGTCACCGGCTGACGGCCCCGCGCCGGTTCCGGGTCACCGCCCCGGCGGGCGCGCCCACCGCCGGGCGAATGCCCCGGGACGGGACCGGGCCGCGACTTGGATGTGCACGTCCCATCCGGACGGCCCTGAGGAGCCCCGTGTCCGCGCTTCCGTCGATCGGCGACGAGATCCCCTGCTCCCTGCTGGCCCTGAACTGCACCGTCGAGTACCAGGACCAGACCCTGAACGTCGACTTCCGCGGCGGCCTCCGGCACCACGTCGAGGCCGACCCCGACGACCCGGTCAACAGCGTCCGCCTGCGGATCGCCGACTTCAGGGTGACCGCCGAGAGCGAGAAGGGCACCATCACCCTCGACCAGAACGCTGCCGACGCGGATCCACGCAGCCTGCTGAAGCTCACCCGGCAGTTCCCGCCGAGGTACGAGCACCGGCAGGTGATGCCGGGCTTCATCACGGTGATCGCCGAGGACGTTCCGGTCGTCCTGTTCGCCAGGACCCCCCTGGTCCTGGTGGCCGACCTCGGCCGGTTCCCGCCCCGCGGCGACACGTACCGGCTGGAGCGTCCCGTCGACTTCGTCGAGATCGGCCAACCCGCATCCGTCCTCGCCCGCCTCACCGCCTTCCCGGCCGAGCAGTCCGGCCTGTAGGTACGGGCCCCGGGCATCGACGTCGGCCGTCGTCCGGGTTCCCCTCGGGGACCGCAGCGGATCCCCGGTGGCCGGTCGCTGCTCCCGCGCCTGCTCCGCCTGCTGCTCCCGGCCGTGAACTTCGACGGCCTGTCAGTTGCGGCCCGCAGCCGACCCGGCGGTCGACTCCCCGCATCCCGTGGCGGGAGCTGCGGGGGGCGCGCCACCGGCTTGCGGGCGCGGTGGAGGGCGTGTTGCAGGTCGGATGCCGCGTGACATCCGCTACCCGTTGCCGGTTCCGGCCGTTGGTCCCCTGTGTTCAGAAGCCGTCCTGTGGTGAAGAAGATCGTGGTCCTGGGCGACCGTTTCGTGATCGTGGTGGTGGGTGTCCTTCGCGCTGTTGTCGCCGTGGTGGTCCGGCTGGACGACCGGGCGGACTGCGTGGTGCGCTCGTGGGCCCGGCCGCATGTCGCGCGCCTGCGGGCGCTGGTGCGCAGAGCCGTGCAGGCCAATCGTGAAAGCGCCGTCGCCCGGTACTGCCGCGCCGACGACCGGCGCCCCCGTGGCCCCCGCCCTCCCGACGACTTGTGACCCGGGCCCGGATCCTCTTCGAGGACTACCTGTTCGACGTCGTGCCCGTCCACAGGGTCCTGGAGTTCCCGGACCTGCTGGCAGGTTGCGAGGCCCACCTCGCACTGGATCGGTCTCGGCGCCTGCTGTCCCTACGGGTCTCCCTGCCCGAGGGCTTCCGCTCGATCACTGGGCGACTCGTGAGGACGCTTCGTCGACGACGTGGCAGGTCTTTCGGGGCTGACCGGTCCTGCGGCGGGCCTGCACCCACCGTAACCTCGTCGAGCCGGTACTACTACGGGTGAGCGGGCCCACCCGTACCAGCTGGTGCGGGAGCCGGCGGAGCGGGTGAGCCGCGCCGTCAACCCGGCGGAAACGCCGCCGCTGCTCTGCCTGACGGTGGTGGAAGCGCTCGGGCTTCCGGCCGCCGCGGTCCGGGTGCCGACCCGGGGCGGGCCGCGCGAGCGGGCGGCCGGGGCGGCCCGTACCCACGCCCCGTGGGCAGCGCGGATCCGGGCGAGCGGCGCCGGTACGGACGCCCGCGCCCGGCGTCGCCGCCGCTGAGCGGTGCGGAGCGCGCCCCCTCCCGCGCCCGCAAGCCTGCATGCCCGCCCTCCTGCCCCGGAAGCGCCGCGCCGCCACCCCTGTCCTACGTCAACCGGGTTGACCTAGTCTGCGGGCATGAGTGAACGCGTTGTCCCCGAGCCGGAACGTCGGCGCCGGCGGCCCACCAAGCAGGGCGTCGTCCTCTCCGCGTCGCTGATCGTCGACACCGCGCTCCGGCTGATCGGCCAGCACGGCGCCGAAGCGCTCACCGTGCGGCGCCTCGGAGCCGCGCTCGGCGCCGACCCCAGCGCCGTCTACCGCTACTTCCGCAGCACCGACGACCTGCTGCTCGCCATCGCCGACGAGCTCATCGGCCGCGCCCAGGCCGGCTGGCGGGCCACCGGCGACTGGCGGGCCGACCTGCGCGCCATCGGCCTGCGCATCCACGCCGCCTACCAGGCCCACCCGCAGGCCGCCCTGCTGGCCGCCCACCGCACGACCGGGCGCACCCACGAGATCGCCGCCGTCGAGGCCATCCTCGGCGTCCTGCGCACCGCGGGCTTCCCCGACCCCGAGGCGGTGCGGATCTACCACGCCTTCGTCGACCAGAGCCTCGGCTTCGCGGCCCTCGACGCCGCCGCCCTCGCCCTGCCCGCCGCCGCCGCGCAGGCGGACCTCCGGGTCTGGCACGCCTCCTACGCCCGGCTCGACGCCGCCACCAACCCGCACATCGCCGCCACCGCCCACCTCCTCACCACCGACATGCGCCGCAGCGGATACCCCTACGCTCTCGAACTCCTCCTCGACGCCGCCGAGGCACGTCTGGCCGCCGGGTCCTGAACGGCGGCCCAGGGGGCCGGGGAACCACGGGCAGGGAGTCGGCGCGACCCGCTTCGGCGCCGAGGTGATGCTCGACCTGCTCGCGGGCCGGCGCACCGAGCGCACCGGGCTGGAGATGGTCCGCTGCAAGCCGCTGCCGTTCCCGCCCGGACCGGCCCGCTCGATCGGCATCGGGATCACCCTGTGGGCGCTCACCCGCGCCGACGCCGGCGCCGGGCGGCGCAACCTCTGGCTGCGCGCCCTGGACCGCTTCGGCCTCGGGTTCGACAGCTGACGGCAGGACCGCGACGGCACCCGGGAACGCGACGGCACCCGGGAACGCGACGGCCCCCGGGAACGTGAGGGCCCCGGCGCCTCGGAGCGGTGAACACCGCCGAGGTGCCGGGGGCCGTCACGTGCCGGCGCGGGCGCGTCCGGTCAGTCCGCCGTGTGGACCAGCTCGCCGCCCACGTAGGTGCGCAGGACCCGGGCGTGGGCGATCTCCCCGGCGGGGGCGGTGAGGATGTCGCGGTCGAGGACGACGAGGTCCGCCAGGTTGCCGGGGGCGAGGACGCCGGCGTCGTCGTGGCCGTTCACGTGGGCGGACCCGGCCGTGTACGCGGCGATGGCGGAGGCCAGGTCGAGGCGCTGCTCGGGGAGGAAGACCCGGCCGTCGGTGGCCTCCGGCTCCATCCGGTTGACGGCCACGTGCAGGCCGGCGATCGGGTCCGGGCTGCTCACCGGCCAGTCGCTGCCGGCCGCCAGGGTGGCGCCCGCGCGCTGGAGCGCGCCGAACGGGTACTGCCGGGCGGCGCGCTCGGGGCCGAGGAAGGGGATGGTCAGCTCGTCCATCTGCGGCTCGTGGGCGGCCCACAGCGGTTGGATGTTGGCGATCGCGCCCAGCCGCGCGAAGCGGGTCAGGTCGTCCGGGTGGACCACCTGGAGATGGGCGAGGTGGTGCCTGGTGCCGCGGTGTCCGTTGGCGGCGCGGGCGGCCTCGACGGCGTCCAGCGCCTCGCGGACGGCCCGGTCGCCCAGGGCGTGGAAGTGCACCTGGAAGCCGAGCGCGTCCAGCTCGGTGACGTACCCGCACAGGGCCTTCGGATCGACGAAGCTGAGGCCGGAGTTGGCGGTGGCGCAGCCGCAGCCGTCCAGGTACGGGCTGGTCATCGCGGCGGTGAAGTTCTCCGCGATGCCGTCCTGCATGATCTTCACCGAGCCGGCCCGGAACCGCCCGTGGCTCAACCCCTCCCGCCGCCGCACCAGTTCGGGGATCTGCTCGGCACCCCGGTCGCGGTCCCACCAGAGCGCGCCGGTCACCCGGGCGGTCAGCGCCCCGGAGCGGGCGGCGGCCAGGTAGGCGTCGGACGGGTCCGGCTGGCCGTTGAACACGCCGAGCAGCGCGTCCTGCCAGCCGGTGATGCCGAGCGAGTGCAGCAGCCGCTGCGCCCGCAGCAGGCCGTCCAGGCGCTCCGCGGCGGTGGCCGACGGCACCAGCCGGGCGACCAGCGCGGTGGCGCCCTCCTGCAGCACGCCGCTCGGGGTGCCGTCGGCCTCGCGCTCGATCCGCCCGTCGGCCGGGTCCGGGGTGTTCCGGGTGACCCCGGCGAGCTCCAGGGCCCGGGTGTTGGCCCAGGCGCCGTGGTGGTCGCGGTTGGTGAGGTACACCGGGCGGTCGGGGACGACGGCGTCGAGCAGCTGACGGGTCGGCAGCCCGCCCTCGAAGCTCTCCAGCGACCAGCCGCTGCCGGTGATCCACACCCGGCCGGGGTTGGCCTCGGCGTAGGCGCGGATCCGCTCCAGGTAGTCGGCGACGCCGACGGTACCGGTGAGGTCGCAGAGCGCCGACTCGACGCCGCCGTAGACGGCGTGGACGTGCGCGTCCTGGAAGCCAGGCAGCAGCAGCCTGCCGGTGAGGTCGACGACCTCCGTCCGCGGCCCGATCAGCTCCCGGACCTCGTCGTGGCCGACGGCGGTGATCCGCTCGCCGGTCACGGCCAGGCCGGTCGCCCGGGTGCGGGCGGCATCGCCGGTGTGCACGGGGCCGCGGGTGAAGACCAGGTCGGCCACGGTCATGGGTGGTGCTCCGTTCTCTCGGTGCGTTGTGCAAAGGGTGCGTTGTGCGAGGGTGCGTTGTGCGAAGGGTGCAGGTAGGTCAGGGCGTGTCGCGGAGGAAGTACGGCGAGCGCCGCCGCCAGCGGGCCCAGGCCGCCGCCGGCAGCCCGGAGACGATCATCAGCACCGGCACGGACAGCGCGAACCACCCGTTGTCGGCGGTCAGTTCGAAATGGTCGGCGGAGTCGTAGAACGTCCAGGCGAGGTAGCCGCCGACGGCGAGCAGCGCCGCCGCGCCGAGCAGCGGGCCGACCACCGCGCGCAGCCCCGCGAGCAGGTCGGTGCGCAGGAGGTGGCGGAACCGGACGGCGGCGGCGACGGCCGTCAGCGCGTAGTAGAGCGCGACGACGATGCCGATCGCGTTGACGGCGGCCGAGATCAGGTCGTTGACGGTCGGGATGACCATGGAGGCGAGCGCCAGGGCCACCGCGATGCCGGTGATCAGCACGGTGCCGGCGGCGGGCGTGAGGTGCCGGGGGTGCAGCCGGGTCCAGACCGGCCCGAGCACGCCGTCGCGCCCCATCGCGTACATCCCGCGGGCGGTCGGGATCACCGAGGACTGCAGCGACGCCGCCGCGGAGAACATCAGCGCGATCAACGGGAGTGCGGCCAGCGGCTGCTGGGCGAGTTGCGCGCCGAAGTAGGTGAGCCCGTGCGCGCCGTTGTCGGCCAGTTCCTCGGGCGGCAGGACCCGCTGGAAGGCCGTGCCGGCGAGCAGGAACATCAGCATCATCACGACCAGGGCGAGCAGGCCGCCGCGGGAGGCGTCGCGGGGGTCGCGCACCTCCTCGCCGACGCTGAACACCGACTCGAAGCCCCAGTAGCAGAACACCGCCAGCACCATGCCCTGCGCGAGGGCGTCGAAGGACGGGATGTCGAAGGGGTTGTACCACTGGAGGGAGAACGGCCGGTCGCCGGCGAACAGACCGTATCCGCAGAAGCCGAGCAGCACCGCGTACTCGAACACCAGCAGGGCCTTCTGCAGCCGGGCGGCCATGGCGAGCCCGCGGACCGCGACCAGGGCGGCACCGATCAGGACGAGCAGGCCGAGGAGGGTGCACTGGACGGTCGAGTCCGCGTCCAGGCGCAGGCCCGCGACGCTGCGGACGTGGGCCAGGTCGAGGAGCTGGATGATCGACGAGCCGGTGACCGTCGTGGTGTAGGCCATGAAGACCACCGTGCCGACCGTGTTCAGCCAGCCGGTGAGGAAACCCAGCCAGGGGCTGAGCAGGCGGCCCACCCAGTGGTAGCTGCTGCCGGCGTCCGGCTCCGCCGCGTTGAGCCGCCCGTAGCCGACCGCGATCGCGAGCACCGGCAGGAAGGCCAGCAGCATGATCGCGGGGAGGTGCAGGCCGACGATTCCGGCCATCAGGCCGAGGCCGATGCCGATACTGCTGGTGGCCGCCGTGCTGGAGGCGGCGATCGCCGCTCCGTCCAGTAGGCCGAGGGACCGACGCATGGCGACGGGGGACGTGTTCGTGTCCGGTCTCGAACCGCTGCCCGTGGACTTCACCGTCGATGCCAACGGATCACCGCCTCGCTCGTGGGGGTGTGGGGGTGGGGGAGAAGTGCGAGCCATGAAACCGGCGGTGCCGCCACACGTCAATGCTGTTGTCATAAGGGTCCGTTATAAGGGCCCGGACGCCCACGGCCCGGTCATGACGTCCCCCGGGACCGCGTCCGTCCGGGAGGTCGGTCAGCGGTCGCGTCCGGGGTGGCTCGGGGCGACGACCGCCATGAGCTCGGCGGCGGCGCCCATCTGGAGGAGATGGCGGATCCAGCCGGACGGGGGGAGGCCGCTACCTGTCCGGTCGTCCGGTCCGGGGGCGCGGTGCGATGTCGTGGGTGATGGCGAACCTGGTCAGGTCGGCGCGCCGCCGCGAGCCGATCTTGTCGCGCAGCCGGTCGAGGTGCGAGTGCACCGTGTGCTCGCTGATCCCGAGGCGCTCGGCGATGCCGTGGTCGGTCTCGCCGCCGGCTACCAGCTCCAGGACCTGGCTCTCGCGGTCGGTCAGGTGGCAGGAGCAGTCCTCCTGGTAGGAGGGCACGGCCAGGGCGGCGGAGACGTAGGCGCAGCCGGCGGCCACCAGGCCGACCGCGGCCAGGACTTCGGGCTCGCCCGCCTGCCGGCTGAGGCAGCCGCGCGCACCGGCCCGCATCACCTGGGCGATGTCGCCCAGGGGGCCGGTGCACAGGACGAGCACCGCCGCGCCCCGGCCGGCGAGCCGGCCGACCACGGCGGAGAGCAGCGCGGGCTGGATCTGGAGGTCCAGCAGGACGACGTCGCCGGGTTCCAGCGCGGCCTCGGCCGCGTCGGCGTCCTGCGCGCAGACGGTCAGGGCGAGGCCCGGCGCGGAGTCGATCATCTCGACCAGGCCCCGGCATAACAGCGGGCAGTCACTGACGACGGCTACCCGTCTCGCTTCGGTGCTCATGGCAGACCCCGGACGTCCACGGCCTCTCGGCACCAGTCTTCGCCGTTCCGGTCCGCCCCGCACCCGGAGCGCCGCGGAGCCCGGCTGGCCGGGTGGCCGGCCGGGGCCGGACTACCCAGGCGGGAGTGGGCAGTTCCACCCTGTCGTGGCTTCCGCGTCACGGACCAGACTGAAGCAGTCAACGGCCGGTCGGCGGAGCGAGGGAACAGGCGGAGCGAGGGAACAGGCGGAGCGAGGGAACAGGGACACGGAACGGGGTCAAGAGGACATGTCGAAGAAGAACGGCTACCGGCCGCCCAGGTCGGTGCAGCAGGCACAGGAAGAGAAGCTCATCGAGTCGCTCCGGGCGTACATCCGAGCCAACGGGGCGGCCTACCTTGAGGATCCGAACGTCTCGTCCGTCGGGATCGGTTACCTGACGAACGACGCGGGGGAGGGCCGGCTCGGGCTCCAGTTCACCGTCGACCGGAAGGCGGAGCTGGAGAGCCTGGACGCGCTGGGGACGGAGCCGTTGCCCGAGTCCGTCATCGTCGACGGCATCGAGGTGCCGACCCAGGTCGTCGAGCGCTCGTACGCCCCGCAGTACGAGGTGCTGGCCGAGGGCGAGGCCGAGCCCCCGGACCGCAAGAAGCGCCTCGACCCGGTCGTTCCCGGCGCGAGCGTCGGCAACATCCGGATCGCGGTCGGCACGCTCGGCAGCGCCGGCACCATCGGCTGCATCGTCTACGACCGCAGGGACGGCACGCCCTACGTGCTGAGCAACTGGCACGTCCTGCACACGCCGATCGGCCTGGTCGGGGACGAGTGCGTCCAGCCCGGCTGCCGCGACGACAACCGGGTCCTCCAGAACCGCATCGGCACGCTGGCCCGCTCCCACGTGGGCACGGACGGCGACTGCGCGGTGGCCTCCCTCAGCGGGCGCCGCTTCGACCCCGCGATCCTCGGCCTGGGCGTCGTGCCCACGCGGCTCGGCGTACCGGCCCTCGGGGACAAGGTGGTCAAGAGCGGCCGGACCACCGGCGTGACCCACGGCGTGGTCCGGCGGATCGACGTCCTGTCCAAGATCAACTACGGCGGCACGGTCGGTCCGCAGCGGATCGGCTGCTTCGAGATCGGCGTCGACCCCGACTTCCCGCCCCCGGACGGCGAGATCAGCCAGCGCGGTGACTCGGGCGCGGTCTGGATGTTCACCGAGGCCGACGGGACGCCGACCGACGTGCTCGCGGGCCTCCACTTCGGCGGCGAGGGCGACGGGAACCGGGACGAGTTCGCGCTGGCCTGCCCGCCGGGCCCGGTCTTCGCGAAGTTGGAGATCGGTCTCACACCGCCCCCGCCCGCGGCCCTGGAGGCGCTGGGCGAAGGGTACGACCCGGGATTCCTGATGCGGCGGATCCAGACCCCCGAGCTCCACCCGAAGATCGAGAACGACGCCGTGCGGGTGGACGGCTCCGAGGTCATCCACCACACCCACTTCTCCCTCGCGCAGAGCGTCTCCCGGCGGTTCGCGTTCTGGGTCGCCTGGAACGTCGACGGCGGCACGCTCAGGCAGCTCGACCGCGCACAGTTCAAGCTGGATCCCAAGGTCCCATCCGAGCACCAGGTCGACAACGAGCTGTACCGGAACAAGAACGGACGCATCAACCGGCTGGACCGCGGACACATCGCCCGCCGGGCGGACGTGATCTGGGGCAACCCGGCCGAGGCCAGGAAGGCCAACAGCGACTCGTTCTTCTACACCAACATCACGCCGCAGATGGACGACTTCAACCAGAGCACCAGGAACGGGCTCTGGGGCCGCCTGGAGGACGCCGTGTTCGAGGAGGTGAACGTCGACGACCTGCGGATCAGTGTCTTCGGCGGTCCGGTCTTCCAGGACGACGACCGCCTGTTCCGTGGTGTCCGGATCCCCCGCGAGTACTGGAAGGTGATCGTCTACTCGGAGCAGGGCGACCTGCGGGCCAAGGCCTTCCTGCTGACCCAGAGCCTCGAGCAGATCGAGGCGCTCGACCTCGACGAGTTCCGGACCTTCCAGGTCACCATCACCGAGCTGGAGGAACGCACCCACCTGCGCTTCGACCCCGAGATGCACGACGCCGACACCCTCGCGGCGCCGGAGAGCCTGGCCGACCGCGCTCCGCTGGACTCGCTCGTCGGCATCTGGGGCTGACCCGCGCCGCCCCCGGCCCGGCACCGGCAGGACCCTGTGTGGCCCTGCCGGTGCCGCTCACGTTCCGGGGCGGGCCGCCTCTCCGCCGCCCCCGACACAGATCGCCACCGTCAACTTTGAGGTGTCCACGTTCGTTAGCGGATCGGCGCACCGTCGGGGGCACGGTGCGCCACCCCGGCCGGCGCCCGACGTGGCGGCCGGGGTCGGAGCGGTTCCGGTCGGGTGCCCCCGCAGGAGGGGAGTAGGCCATGGACGTGATCACCCTGCACAGCAGGGACGTACCGGCGGAACACCGGTTCGAGTGGTGGTGCGACCTGATCAGCCGTGATGTGGCACCGACCCGGATCAGTACCGACCACGTCACCGACTTCCACGCCGCCGCCGGGGCGGTGGACCTGGGACCGGTGCAGCTGAGCGCGCTGTCCTTCCCGCCACTGCGCTCGACCCGGACACCCGCGCTGATCCGGCGCTCGGACCCCGAGGTCTACGAGCTCGCCCTGATCATGGGCAGCGAGATGTGGATCTCCCAGGCCCGCAACGAGACCCGGATACGGGCCGGCGACCTGGTGCTGTGGGAGACCTCGCACCCGTTCGACGGCCGGGGGCTGAGCGGGAACGACCAGTCCCGCGCCATCATCCTGCACCTGCCGCGCGCCACACTCCCGCTGCCCGCCACGCGGGTGGACCGGCTCCTCGCCCAGGCCATGCCCGCCCGCTCGGGCATGGGCGCGATCCTCGCCCGCTACCTCAGGAGCGTGCTCCGGGAGGCGCCCACCCTGGACCGCGCCGACGCCGAACGGCTGGGCCGCACCGCGTGGGACCTCGCCGCCGCCTTCCTCGCCCACCGCCTCGGCACCCAGGAGCGCCTCCCGGTGGAGAGCCGGCGCCAGGCGCTGCTGGCCCGCATCGACACGTTCATCGACCACCACCTCTCCGACTCCGGGCTGACCCCGCCGACCGTCGCCGCCCGGCACCACATCTCGGTGCGCTCCCTGCACCTGCTGTTCCAGCAGCGCGGGGAGGGCGTCGCGGCCCGGATCAGGCGCCGGCGCCTGGAGCACTGCCGCGCCGACCTCGCCGACCCGCTCCAGCGCACGCTGCCGATCAGGGCCGTCGCGGCCCGGTACGGCTTCGCCTCCGCCGCGGACTTCTCCCGCGCCTTCCGGGCCGCGTACGGCATGCCGCCGAGCGAGTACCGACGCGCGGCGCTCGATGCCGCCGCTGCACGCGGCGACAACAGAACCTGCGCTGTCCGCTAACGACCGGGCACCACCGCCGTCGGCACACTTCAGGAGCCGGCTGCTCCTCCACACGCCCGTCCGCGGCGGCGGAGGACGCGACGCCCGAACAAGGCTCCGGCCGGCGACCTGTCCCTGCGCCGGCCGGTACGCGCCGGCAGCACCACGCATCGGCACCACGTCCCAGCAGTACGCATCAGCACCACATGTCCGCACGACGTCGATCGACGGTCCGAACGACAAGGGGAACCGCAATGCGCAGGACGCACAAGCTCGCACTGTCCGCGGTGATGGCCGGCGCCGCCGTCTTCGCCCTGGCCGCTCCGGCCTCGGCCTCGTCCATCTCTACCCCGGGAGGCGGCGCCTTCGCCTACTACGACCCGAACAAGAACATGTTCGGCCTCCAGGACTCCAAGGCCGACGGGAACAGCGTCTTCATCGAGTACTGGGTCAACGGCCAGAAGCAGTCCCGGATCGTGAACTACAACGGCAACGGCTCGTGGCGCGACTACTACATCGCGGGCGACGGCCTGCCCTTGCGCTGGAAGCTCTGTGTCGACATCTCGTGGGCCCCGGACGTCTGCTCCGGGACCCTCTACGAGACGGTCTGACCGACACCAAGACCGGTTCCGACTCCGGTCCCGGTCCGGCGGGCCGACCCGTCACACCCGCAGGCCGTCCGCCCTCCCCTTCGGGAGGACGGACGGCCTCCGGCCGTGCCCCCGGGGCGGCGAACCGCCGTACCCCTCAGCAGGCGGCCGGGACGCGGACAGCACCGTGCCGACCACGCGCAGGCCGAGGGGCAGCGGCGCCGCTCCCCTCACGTCCTCAAGGCCCAGCGCATCGCGCCGTCCCACTGCCAGCCCCTGCGTGAGATGTTCCGGCGGCGAGGGCCGCAGCCGCCCAAGGCCGTGGCGGCCTCGGGCGACTGCGGATTCTGCCCGGTCGCGCCGGCTTCTGTGGGGCGGTCAGGCTGGCCAACCGCTCCCGGCAGCAGTGGACTCGGCGAATTCGGCGAAGGTCCGCGGCGGGCGACCAAGGGCGCGCTGCACGCCGTCGGAGACGTACTCGTCCGCACCCTC
>NZ_JBSGXP010000104.1:0-31104 GCF_053610105.1 Kitasatospora sp. NPDC054939
TTTCGGCCGCTGCTCTCGCGGCGACTCCGGAACTGTACGGGGCCGGACCCGCCCCAAGCAAATCGTCCCGCCCCACACCCGTGGGACGGGACGATTCGTCGCTCGGCACCGCGTCAGGCGCGGCCCATCTCCTCCGCGATCGCCGCCGCGAAGGCGTCGATGTCGGCCTCGGTGGTGTCGAAGGACGCCATCCAGCGGACCTCGCCGGTCTGCTCGTTCCAGAAGTAGAAGCGGTAGCGCTTCTGCAGGCGCTCGCTCACCTCGCGCGGGAGGATCGCGAACACGGCGTTGGCCTGGACCGGGCGGACCACGGTGACGCCCTCGATGCCCTTGACCGCCGCCTCCAGCCGGCTCGCCATCGCGTTGGCGTGGCCGGCGTTGCGCAGCCAGAGGTCGCCGGTCAGCAGCGCCTCGAACTGGACGGAGACGAAGCGCATCTTCGAGGCGAGCTGCATCGAGGTCTTGCGCAGGTACTTGATGTTGCGCACCCGCTCCGGGTTGAGCACGACCACGCACTCACCGAACAGCAGGCCGTTCTTCGTGCCGCCGAAGGACAGCACGTCCACGCCCACGTCGGTGGTGAAGGCGCGCAGCGGCACGCCCAGCGAGGCGGCGGCGTTGGCGAGGCGCGAGCCGTCCACGTGGACCAGCATGCCGTGCTGGTGCGCGTGGTCGACGATCGCGCGGATCTCCTCGACCGTGTAGAGGGTGCCCAGCTCGGTGCTCTGGGTGATGGAGACCACGAGCGGCTGCGCACGGTGCTCGTCGCCCCAGCCCCACGCCTGCTGGTCCATGAGCTCGGGGGTGAGCTTGCCGTCGGGGGTGGCGACGGTGAGCAGCTTGATGCCGCCCATCTTCTCCGGCGCGCCGCCCTCGTCGACGTTGATGTGGGCGGTCTCGGCCGCGACCACCGCGCCCCAGCGCGGCAGCAGGGCCTGCAGGGCGACCACGTTGGCGCCGGTGCCGTTGAAGACGGGGTACGCCTCCGCCTTCTCGCCGAAGTGCTTGCGGAAGACGTCCTGCAGGTGCGCGGTGTAGTCGTCCTCGCCGTACGCGACCTGGTGGCCGCCGTTGGCGAGGGCTATCGCGGCGAGGAGCTCCGGGTGCACGCCGGCGTAGTTGTCGCTGGCGAAGCCGCGGACGGCGGGGTCGTGCCGCCGCACCGCGTCGGTGCCGGAGGTGAGGTCGGTCATCGGGCTGTCAGCCACAGGTGCTGTCCGTTCAGTTCTGCTGCGGGGCGGTCCCAGAGGCCCGCCAGGGTGTCGGCGAGGTCGGCGGTGTCGGTGAAGCCGGCGAACTTGGCCTCCGGCTTCTCGGCCCGCATCTCGGGACTGACCAGCGCCTTGATCACCAGGATCGCAGCTGCGGCGGTGGGCTCGCCGTCCTCCGCGGTTGTCTCCTTCTTGAAGGAGTCGGCCATCGAGAGGGTCCAGGCCTCACTGGCGGCCTTGGCCGCGGCGTAGGCGGCGCCGCCCGCGGTCGGCTTGTGGGCCGAGGAGGCGGAGACGATCGCGTACCGGCCGGCCTCGCTGCGGACGAGGGCGGGCTGGAAGGCCAGCGAGGTGTGCTGGAGGGTGCGGACGACGGTGTCGTGCAGGAAGTCCCAGTCGTCGATGCGGGTGTCGAAGAAGGTCTTGCTGCCGCGCCAGCCGCCGACGAGGTGGAAGACGCCGTCGACGTGCCCGTGCTCGGCCTCCAGGTGGTCGGCCCAGTCGTGGACCTCCTGGGGGTCGAGCAGGTCGATGACCTGCCCGGTGACCTTGGCTCCGGGGACGACGGTGCGGACGGCGTTCAGGGCCGCGTCCAGCCGCTGCTGGTCGATGTCGGCTCCGATGACGGTGGCGCCGTCCGCCGCGAGGCGGCGCATGACGGCCTGGCCGGCCGGGCCGCTGGCTCCGGCGACGGCGATCACCTTTCCGGCGAGGCGGCTCACGCGGCCACCCCCTGGATGCCGGCGCCGGTGATGCCGGTGGTGGCGGCGATGACGCCGCCGAGCTTCTTGGAGAGGGCCTCGTAGAACATGCTCAGCGGGAACTCGTCCGGGTGGACGGCGTCGCACAGGGCCTTGTTGAGCGCCTTGCCGTCGGCCACGTCGAGCGGCAGCGCGTCGGGGCCCTTCGCCCAGGTGGAGGCGGGGTGCGGGGTGAGGTAGCGGGACACCAGCTCGTAGGCGGCGATCCAGTGCGCGGTCTTCGGGCGGTCGATGCCGTCGCGGTAGAGGGTCTCGATCTCGCCGCAGAGCGCGTTGGTGACGTCGGCGACGCGGTCCCAGTCGATGCTGAGGCGGTTGTCGCGCCAGCGCAGCGCGTCGTGCTTGTGCAGGTAGGCGAAGAGCAGCTGGCCGCCCATGCCGTCGTAGTTGCGGACGCGGTCGCCGCTGACCGGGAAGCGGAACATCCGGTCGAAAAGGATCGCGTACTGCACGTCGCGGCCCTGGGTGTAGCCCTCGGCCTGCAGCTTCACGGCCTCCTTGAAGGCGGTGAGGTCGCAGCGGAGCTCTTCGAGGCCGTACATCCAGAACGGGCTGCGCTGCTTGATCATGAAGGGGTCGAACGGCAGGTCGCCGTGGCTGTGGGTGCGGTCGTGCACGAGGTCCCACAGGACGAAGGTCTGCTGCGCGCGCTCCTGGTCCTCCAGGAGGCCCTCGGCGTCGGCCGGGATCTCCAGGCCGAGCTGGCGGACGGCGCTGGTGGAGACGGCGCGGAAGCGGGCGGCCTCGCGGTCGCAGAAGATGCCGCCCCAGGTGAAGCGCTCGGGGGCCTTGCGGACGGCGACGGTCTCGGGGAAGAGCACCGCGGAGTTGGTGTCGTAGCCGGCCGTGAAGTCGGTGAAGGTGATCGGCACGAACATCGGGTTGTCGAAGCGGGTGCGCTCCAGCTCGGCCAGCCAGTCGGGCCACACCACGCGCAGCAGGACCGCTTCGAGGTTGCGGTCCGGGTTGCCGTTCTGGGTGTACATCGGGAAGACCACGAGGTGCTCAAGGCCGTCCTCGCGCTGCTCCGCGGGCTGGAAGGCGAGCAGCGAGTCCAGGAAGTCGGGCTCGCGGTAGCCGGTCTCGCCCCACTTGGCGAGGTCGCTGTCGACGGCGGCGAGGTACGCGGCGTCGTGCGGGAACAGCGGGGCGAGCTCCTGGACGGCCTCGCGGACGGTGGCGACCAGCGGGTCGACCGTGTGCCGCTGGACGGCGGCCAGGTCGATGGAGCCGTCCTTGGACTGCAGGGGGCGCAGTGCCTCGACGGCCTCCTTCAGGCGGAGCCAGGCCGGGTGGCCGGCGTGGTCGGAGGTCTGAGCGTCGGCCGCCACAGCGAGCCTTGGCGAAAGATTCTGCATCGTGGACTCACTTCGACAGGAGTTTCTTCAACAAGGACACCATAAGTTCGAAAGGTTCTTCTGTTCAAGGGGGGTCCGACCGCCGGATCTCCCGATCATGGGCCCTCGGGCCGGAGGATCCGCCGTTCCGGGGCCCGGCGGGCGGTGCCGGTCACGCATCGCCTCCCCGCCGCTTCCCCGTCCGCCGACGCTTCCCTGCCCACCGACGCTTCCCTGCTGTCCGCTTCCCTGCTCTCCGCCGGTACGCCCTCCTCGTCCGCTGAACGCCTCCCTCCCCTACGCCGACGATCCCGCGGCTGCGCGGGGGCCGCCACCGGGCGGGGCGGGTGGTGCGGGAGGAAGCCGGTCGGGCGTCCGGGTCGGAGGGGGCGGACCTGCCGCCGGGCACCACGCCGGTCACCACCGCGCGCCCCCGTACGCGCCCTGCCCTGGACGGTCGCGATCGGTGATCGTGGACGGTGGACCGGTGGGCGCCGGTCGTGAGGGGACGCCGATGCACGGACCGGTCCTGGTCAACTGGCTGCTGGCCGCGCTCTCCGCGGCCACCGGCGCGTACTGCCTCGGCCGGCTGCGCCGACGCACCCCCTGCCACCGGACCTCTCCCCCGCCGGCCGCTCCCGAGTCGGCCGCTCCCGAGTCGGCCGGGCCGCCGACCGCGGCGCACGCGGACGAGCCGGACGCCGCCGAGGCGCTGATGGCCCTGGGCATGGCGGCGATGGCCGCGGCCGGACCGGCGGTGCCGCCGCTGGTGTGGGCCTGGCTGTTCGGCCTGCCGGCCGCGGTGTTCCTCGTCGGGGCCCTCGGGGCCCTCGGTGCGCCCGCCCGCCGGGCGCACCGGCTGCACCATGCGATCGGCGGGCTGGCGATGACGTACATGGCGCTGGTGATGGCCGCCGCACCGACCGGGCACGCGCTGCACGCGGCCGGGGCCGGCGGCGGGGGCGGGGTGCCGCCGGTGACCGGGGCGCTGCTCCTCTACTTCGGGGCGTATTCGCTGTGGACCGGCAGCCGGCTGTTCAGCTCTCCGGTCGGCGGTCCGCCCGGGACTCGCACGGCCGGCGCCCTCACATCCGCCGGCGTCGCGACCGCAGGACTGCCGAGGGCCTGTCGACTGGCCATGGGGATCGGCATGTTCGCCATGCTCCTGACGACCTGAGACCCACCCGGACGGCGCGCGCGTCACCGGGAGCCCCGACCCGGGCGGGGTCGTGTCCGGCCCCGGACGGCAGCCCCGGGCGGCAGCCCCGGGCGCCCGGGGGCAACGCTCCGCGTGGCGTTGGTCACTGGTGGCCGTAACCCGTTCCCCGGGCCCGGGGATGCGCATAGGTTGGCAGGGAGCGCGCTGTCGCGCTCCGTGCGTACTCGGGGAGCCCATGCCATGACGGCCCTGCTCGGCCTGCTGCTGCTCGGACTGCTGCTTTCCACCGTGGCGCCCCGGCTGCTGGCCCGGGCCCGATGGGCGGAGCGGGAACCCGTGCTGGCGCTGCTGGCGTGGCAGTGCCTGGTGGTGGCCGTCCTGCTGTGCTGCCTGCTGAGCCTGCTGCTCGCCGCCTCGGCCGCGCTGCCGCCGGTACGGGAGTGGCTGTTCGCGGGCGCGCCGCACGGGGTGGAGGCCGCGTACGGCCTGCAGGACGCCGAGGGCTGGGGCCGGCTGTGCGCGGCGGTGCTGGCGGCCGGCGGGGTGCAGACGCTGCTGGCGCTGACCCGGGAGGTCCGGTCGGCGAAGGCGCTGCGCAACCGGCGGCACGCGCAACTGTCCAAGCGGGCGCCGGAGTTGCCGGGCGAGATCGGGGCGGCTCGGGGGCGCAGGGAACAGCTGGTGGTGCTGGAGAACGTCCGGCCGGAGGCCTGGTCGCTGCCGGGCGCCAACTCCCGCCTGGTGGTCACCACGGGCGCCCTGCAGCAGCTGACCGACCGTGAGCTGGCGGCGGTGCTGAGCCACGAGCGCGGGCACGTCCGGGCCCGGCACCACTGGCTGTCGCAGTGCGCGCAGGCGCTGGCCTCCGGCTTCCCCGGGGTCCAGGTGTTCAGTGCCTTCCGGGACCAGGTCGGCGAACTGGTGGAGCTGGCGGCGGACGACCGGGCGGCGCGCCGGCACGGGCGGCACACCACGGCCCTGGCGCTGGCCGAGATCAATCTGCACCGCGGTGTGTTCGGCTCCTGCCCGCCCGGCCTGGCCCAGTCCCCGAAGCGGGTGGACCGGCTGCTGGCGGGGCGGCCGCGACTGCCCGTGGTGCACCGGCTGCGGCTGACCGTCGCCGCGCTCGGGGCGCCCGCCGCGGCGGTGCTCCTGGCGGCGGCCCCGGGGCTCTCCGTCCTGGTCTGACCCGTTCCGGGGCCTCGCCGCCCCAACCGGCGGCCGGCAGCGAGGCCCGGCGCGACGGCCCCGGGGCCCGACCTGGCCGGAGATCGCCGCCGAGGCCCGGCCCCCGACGCCCCTGGGCCCCGCCCCGGCCGGGATCCGGCCCCGGGGCCCGCCGGGCCCGACCCCCGCGACCGGAGGGCACCCGACGCAGCGGCGCCGGACGTGCGGTCAGACCGCGTCGGCCGCCCGCTCGGCCCGCTCGGCCTTCAGCCGTTCCGTGCCGGCGTCGCAGCCGCCCTGGAGAGGTGCGCCGAGGGTGAGCGCCAGGACCTCGCGGTGCAGCGGGCGGGCCTCGGCGTAGCGGCGGCAGCCGTCCTCGGTCAGCGCGACCTGGATGCCCCGGCGGTCGTTCGGGCACATCGCCCGCGTGACGAGTCCGGCCTTCTCCAGCCGGCCGATGAGCCGGGAGAGCGCGCTCTGGCTCAGGTGCACGGTGTCGGACAGCTCCTGGACGCGCAGGGTGTGGCCCGCGTCGCGTTCCTCGACCAGGCGTTCCAGCACCTCGAACTCGCTCATGCCCAGGCCGTGCTTCTCGCCGAGCTCGCGGTCGAGCAGGCAGGCGGTGGCGGCATGACGGGCCAGCAGGTCGCGCCAGGCGGCGACCAGGTCCGCATCCGCGGAGGAGTCGAGTTCAGCCACGGCGCCAGCGTACCACATGCACCAGCAATTAATGCGTTCACATTAAATCCACTTGCATTGAATGCACGTGCATGTAGCCTCTTGACCCATGACCACCGCGACCGTCAATCGATCTGACGATTCATCAACCAGCGGGCTGCGCTGGACTCCCCGCCTCTGGGGCACCCTCGTCGTGCTCTGCGCCGCGATGTTCCTGGACGCCCTGGACGTCTCCATGGTGGGCGTCGCCCTGCCCTCCATCGGCTCCGAACTGAACCTCTCCACCTCCGCCCTGCAGTGGGTGGTCAGCGGCTACGTCCTCGGCTACGGCGGCCTGCTGCTCCTCGGCGGACGCGCGGCCGACCTGCTCGGCCGGCGCCGGGTCTTCCTGGTCGCGCTCGCCGTCTTCGCGGGCGCCTCGCTGCTCGGCGGCCTGGTCGACAACGGCGCCCTGCTGATCGCCACCCGGTTCCTCAAGGGCGTGAGCGCCGCCTTCACCGCGCCCGCCGGCCTGTCGATCATCACCACGACCTTCGCCGAGGGCCCGGCCCGCAACCGCGCCCTGTCGATCTACACCACCTGCGGCGCCAGCGGCTTCTCGCTCGGCCTGGTCCTCAGCGGCCTGCTCACCTCGGCCGGCTGGCGCTGGACCTTCCTGATGCCCGTCCCGGTCGCCCTGATCGCCCTCGCCTTCGCGATCAAGCTGCTCCCCCGCCCGGCCGAGGAGCGCACCGCCGGCGGGTACGACGTGGCCGGCGCCATCACCGGCACGCTCTCCGTCCTGCTGCTGGTCTTCACCGTCACCGAGGCCGAGGGCGCCGGCTGGCTGAGCCTGCGCACCCTGGGTTCGCTGGCCGTGGTCGTCGCGCTGCTCGTCGCCTTCCTGGTGATCGAGAGCCGCACCGCGCACCCGCTGGTCCGCCTCGGCATCTTCCGCAACGGCGGGGTGGCCCGCGCCAACCTGATCGCCTTCACGCTGATGGGCTCGTACGCGGGCTTCCAGTTCATCGCCACCCTCTACCTGCAGCGGCTGCTCGGCTGGTCCGCCCTGGAGATGGCGCTCGCCCTGCTGCCCGCCGGTGCACTGGTGGCACTGTCGGCGACCAGGATGGGCGCGATCGTGGACCGCTTCGGCACCGCCCGGCTGCTCCCGATCGGCGTGCTCTCGCTGGCCCTCGGCTACCTCCTCTTCCTGCGGCTGGACGCGCACAGCTCCTACGTCGCCCTGGTCCTGCCCAGCATGATCCTGCTCGGCATCGGCTTCGCGCTGGCCTTCCCGTCGGTGAACATCGCCGCCACCGACGGCGTGCACGACGACGAGCAGGGCCTGGCGTCCGGGCTGGTCAACACCGCGCTGCAGGTCGGCGGGGCGATCGTGCTGGCGGTCGTGACCGCCGTGATCACCGCGGGCAGCGCCGGCGGCGAGAGCGCCCAGGCCCAGCTGGACGGCTACCGGCCCGCGCTGCTGGTGGTGACCGGGGTCGCCGTGCTGGGTGTCGCGGTGGCCGCGGTCGGCCTGCTGCTCGACCGGCGCAAGCCGACAACTCCGGTGTCGGTTCCGGACTATGATTACCCGTCAATGGACCGGAGCACGGCGGAGGCCGAGGTTCTGACCAAGCGCTGACCGACCTGCCGGGCGTCGCACACCCGCCCGTGCCGGTCCCGGTGCCCGCCCGGCACCGACGACCCCTCGCCGTCGGGCGGGCGCCGGTTCCACCAAACCCCCGTGTTGGTGGAACCGGCGCTTCCGTACGAGCCTGCCCGCCGTGGCCGTGACCTGCGGCGACGGCGGTCCGGCCGCTCGCCCCGCCAGTATATTGGCCGGGAGCCAACGAACGTACGGAGCAGACACGATGGCACCTCGCGGGGAATCGGTCAATGAGGAAATGCGTCAACGCTCCCGGCGGCGCATCATGCGGGCCACCGTCGAACTCGTCGACCAGCACGGCTACGCCGGCACCACCCTCGGCGACATCGCCGCCCGGGCCGGACTCGCCCGCGGGCTGCTCTCCTACTACTTCGACGGCAAGCGGCTGCTGATGCAGTCGGCCACCCACCGGATGATGCACCTGGAGCTCGCCGCGGCGCTCGGCGGGCTGACCGCGGACGCCACCCCGGAGGCCCGGCTGGCGCGCGCCATCGACGCGGTGCTCGGGATGGCGGTGGAGCACCCCCGGGTGATGCGCTCGCACCTGGCGCTGATCCTCGACCCCGACGCCGGCGCCTTCGTCCAGGACCCCGAGCAGCAGCAGCTCGGCGCGATCCTCCAGGGGCTGCTGAACGACTGGGGCGCGCCCGATCCGGTCGCCGAGCACGCGGTCCTGCGCAGTGCGCTGATGGGCGGCTGCATCGGGCTGCTGCTGCCGGGCGCGGAACTGCCGCTGGCGCCGATCCGGGCGGACCTCTTCGGCCGCTACGGGCTCGCCTGGGAGCTGGGCCGGCCGCCGCAGCCGCACCCGCCGGAGCGCGAACGGCCGCCGGCCCGGGCGTCCTGAGGACGGACCGGGCCGGCGGGCCCGCGGCGGCGGTCCGTGAGGACCGGGAGACCCGGGTCAGCGCTCCTTGAGGATCGAGGCGAGCAGGTCGATGGTCCGCTCGGGCGTCAGGCTGTCGACGCAGAGCCGCTCCATGACCTGGATGTAGGCGTCCACGTCGTCGCGCTTGTCGAGGTAGAGCGCGCTGGTGAGCTGCTCCAGGTAGACGACGTCGGCGAGGTCCTGCTCGGGGAAGCGCAGGATGGTGAAGGCCCCGGACTCCCCCGCGTGCGCGCCGAAGCGGAACGGCATCACCTGGACGACCACGTTGGCCTGCTCGGCGACGTCGATCAGGTACTGGACCTGGCCGCGCATCACGTCGGGGCCGCCGACCGGCCGGCGCAGCGCCGCCTCGTCGATGACGGCCCACAGCCGCGGGCTGGAGCCGTCGGTCAGCAGCTTCTGGCGGCGCTGGCGCAGGCTGACCCGGCGCTCGATCTCCTCGTCGCTGATGACCGGCCGAGACTGTCCGAAAACCGCCCGGGCGTACTCCTCGGACTGCAGCAGTCCGGGGATGAACTGGACCTCGTAGGTGCGGATGAGTGCGGCGGCCTCCTCCAGGCCGACGTAGGTCTGGAACCAGCCCGGCAGGATGTCGTTGTAACTGTGCCACCAGCCGGACTTGTTGGCCTCGCGGACCAGCCCGAGCATGGCCTCGCGCTCGTCGCCGTCGTCGACGCCGTAGAGACTGAGGAGGTCGGCGACGTCGCGCTCCTTGAAGCTGACGCGGCCGAGCTCCATCCGACTGATCTTGGACTCCGAGGCGCGGATGGCGTACCCGGCGTCCTCACGGGTGATGCCGCGGGCTTCGCGGAGCCGGCGCAGCTGGGAACCGAGGAGGATCCGGCGGACCATCGAGCCGCCGCCCGGCTGAACTGTGGTCATGCGGTCGAAACCTCCACCTAGGGCAAACAGCGCACAGTCTGCCATCAGTTGAGCGCTGACGGTGCCGATACTGACGGATGTTCCTATCAGTTCTGCACTTCGCACGCCAGGATGCACGTGCATCCGGCGCTTGCATATGCCAATAGTGCGACTGCACGTGAATCGACTCTTGCATCTGCAGTGAGCGCAGAGGACCATGGTGCACGTGCACCTGCACATCCCTGGCAATCCCGCGGGCTCCGCGTCGACCCCATGCGCGATTCCGTGCACCAGCCCGGCAGCGCCCCCGGCGCCACCGGGCGTTCGTGTGCGCGCGTACCGGGTCGAGGGGGCGGCCGAGCGGCCTAGCGAGTCGGAGGTGACCGGCATGACCCCGGCGGGTCCAGCCGTGTCCGCCCCCTTATGGGAGGAGCTCTTCATGAGCACCGGTACGGCTTTGGCGGTCGACCCCCATGTGGTCACCTGTACGCTCGCTCCTCGCTATGAAGCCGTCAGAACCGCGCGCGACTTCGCCAGGACCGCTCTCCAGCGCTGGGGGCTGGGCGAGCTGTTCGACGACGTCGCGCTGGTGGCCTCGGAGCTGGTGACCAATGCGCTTCGGCACGCGATCGGCGCACGCCCCGACCAACCGGGCGCCGACTTCCCCGTCCAACCGCTGCCGGACGGCCGGCTGCCGATCCGAATAAGCCTGGTGCACCGCTCCCCGCAGGTGGTCTGCGCGGTCAGCGACCCCAGCAGCACCGGGCCGGTGGCCCGGGAGGCGGACTTCGTCGCCGAGTCGGGCCGCGGGCTCCACCTGGTGGACTCCTTCAGTCGCTCCTGGGGCTGGCACCCGCTCTCCGGCGGCAAGGTGGTCTGGGCGCTCTTCGAGTCGGAGTACGCGGCGGGGGCCGGGTTCCTGCCGGGCGGAGCGGTACCGGGTGATCCCGGCGGACGGCACCGGCGTTCGGCCTAGGTGCGGACCGGGAGGCGCGTTGCTCGGGCAGCGCAGTCGCGCCGACTCCCCGGACGACCAGGGCACGGACCGAAGGAACACGGACCGCCGGCGCACGGCCTGCCGTATCGCGGACCGGCCGGACATGGGCCGTCGACCCACGGCCCGTCGGAGCACGGACCGCCGCCGGCACGCGGCCGGCGGGGGCGCGGCAGCCCCGTACGACCGCGGCAGCGGCGGCGGGGGCGGCCGGACAGCAGACAAAGGCCGTCGCGGTGTCGGTACCCACGACGGCCCCCCGATGACCCCCGGCAGCGGGGGTGACGGGCGTTCAGACCGCCAGGTGGTCGAACTCCCCGTCCTTGGCCCCCAGCAGCAGGGCCGCTATCTCGGCCCGGGTGTAGATGAGCGCCGGACCGTCCGGGTAGCGCGAGTTGCGCATCGCGACGTCCCCGCCGGGCAGCGCGGCGAACTCGACGCAGTTGCCCTGGGAGTTGCTGTGCAGGCTCTTCTGCCAGACCACGCCGTCGAGGTCCGCAGCCGCCATTCCGTTGTACGCCGGCCCGCGGAACGCGCGGCGGGGGTCGTACGAGTCCTGCGTGTCGTGCATAGAAGTCTCCCGAAGAGCTCCGGAGTGGTCGTCCAGCTCGGCGCCCCGGCCCTCAGCCGAACGAAGGGGCCGGCCCCGTACCGGCCCGGCACAACGCCTCACTTGACGCGATGATAGCCGTTGTGCACGTGCATCAGCACGGGACGGTGCAGGTGCACGAGGCTTTTCGCAGCCGAATCGGAACCCGCCGCCGACCTGAACAGATCCGGACAAAAACGACTGAATCGGCGAACCGGCGACAACCGTCCGTAGGCGTCCCCCCGCTGAATGTTGATCTTCGAGCGCCGGGAGTCGACCGTTCGTGACAATCCGTCAGCCGACGCCGAACCTGTGAGACATGTCACTCGGCGCGGCTGCAACGCGCGGACCCGTTCGGCACGTCTCACACAGAGTGGGTGCTCGCGAGGGCATTGAGAAGGATATGTCCGGATTCCGGACGCTCCGACCCTCCGGGTTCGGCAGCCGACTGCAGGCAGGGCGGCCTGATGTCCTACGATCTCCGCCATGAGCACCGCAGCCATCCCGGGCGCGCCACTGCCCGTACGCACCCCCGGCTCCCGTGCGCGGGGGCGCCACCGCCGTCCCGAGCGCCCCGAGATCCCGGCCGGTTCCCCGGCCCTGCTGCTCGCTGTGCCCGCCGCCGCCGGACCGGAGTCCCGCCCCGTCGTCGACGAGCTGCTGTCGATCGTCCGCAGCGAGCAGAACGGCGTCGAGACCGCCGCCGGCTACCTGGCCGGCCCCGAGGGCACGGAGAGCGGCGAGCGCACCGTCGCCGAACTGCTGGACCACGCCGCCCAGGCCGGCCTGCCGGTCCCGGTGATCGTCCCGCTGGTCACCGGACCGCACGGCTTCCTGGCCGACCTGCACGCGCTGGCCGCCACGTACGGGGCCACCGTCACCGACGTGCTCGGCCCGCACCCGCTGCTGGCCGAGGCCGTGCACGTGCGCCTCTCCGAGGCCAACCTGGCCCGCGCCGACCGCGCCCGCCTGTTCGCCATCGCCACCGCCGCCGACGGCGTGGTCCTCACCACCGTCGGCGGTGAGGACGCCGCCGCCGCGGCCGGCATCACCGGCGTGCTGCTGGCCGCCCGCCTCGCCGTGCCGGTGGTCGCCGCCGCACTCGACGTGCCCGGCTCGGTGGCCGCCGCCGTCCAGCACCTCAAGGACACCGGCTCGCTGCGCCCCGCGCTGGCCCCGCTTGTGATCGGCCCCGAGGCCGACTCCGAGCTGCTGGCCGCCGCCGCCGAGGAGACCGGCTGCCCGAGCGCCGCCCCGCTCGGCACGTACCAGACGGTGGGCCAGCTGGTGGCCTCCACCTACCTGGCCGCGCTGCCGCCCCAGCCCGTCCTCACCGAGGAGGAGGCCGAGGCCGCCGCCGCCGAGGCCGCCGAGGGCCCGGCCGAGCAGTAACCCTCCCGCAGCACGCCCGAAGGGCCCGGTACCGTGCGGTACCGGGCCCTTCGGCGTCCCCCGCGGCGCGGCCCGCGGCTCAGCGCCGGGCGGTCGGCGCGGCGGCGTCCCGCAGCCGCAGCGAGGGGAGCTGCACCGCGCGGGGGGCCTGCGCGAGCGCGGGCAGCGCGTCGCTGCCGGCGTTCCACTGCGGCTGCGCCGAGCCGCCCCGGCCCGCCGGGAGCACCTGCACCGCCTCGGCGGACCCGGCCCGGCGCAGCACGATGTTCTTCGGGTCCCCGGCCTCCGGGTCGAGCCACAGCTCGTTTCCGCCGAACTCGCAGTCCAGGACGGCGACGTCGTCCGGCCGGCCGTCAGCGCCGGCCCGGAACGCGAAGCCGGCCCGGCGGTGCCCGGTGATCCGGCAGCGGCTGAAGGTGACGGTCTGCCCGGCGAGTTCGTGCCGGGCGGTGGAGACCCCGAAGTCGGCGCGGCCGGCGCCGTCGATCAGCAGGCCGTCGAAGACCGTGCCCCGGTCCCGGCCGAGCGCGTGCAGGGCCACTCCCCCGCCGGCGTTGCCGTACAGCACGCTCGCGGTGTAGTCGAAGTCGTTGAGGTAGGCGCCGTGCTCGATGCCCCAGCCGCCGTTGTGGAAGGCCGCGAACTCGGTGACCGTGTGGTGGTGGCGGGCGTTCAGCCAGACGAAGATGCCGTTCTGCAGGTTGTTGTGGGCCACGCAGCGGCGGAACTCCCAGACGCCCTCGCTGGTCTCCGGCCAGTGGAAGCCGGAGGCGCCGGTGGCGCCCTGGACGCCGACCGCCACGCAGTCCAGCGCCTTGCCGCCGGTGCCCGCGCCGAGGCTGAAGCCGCTCAGCCGGTAGGCCCGCGGGTTGGGTTCGAGCACGGTGCGGGAGGCCACGCAGGAGTCGTACACGATGTCGTCGGACGGGCGCTGCGGGGTGCGGGTGTCGAGCGGCCCGTCCCACCAGTAGGCGTCCTCCCAGGTGTCGTGGCTGATGCAGCTGCGGAAGGTGATGCCGTGGCTGGCGTGCGGGACGAAGGCGTGGTTGCCGGCGTCCCGGACGACCACCCCCTCGACGACGGTGCCCCGGCTGCCGTCGGCGAGCATGTGGAAGTGCAGGCCGTACCGGCCGAGCACCGGGGCGGTGACCGGGGCGGCGCCGTCGGGGCCCTTCCAGGTCTCCTTCGTGTCGGTGCGCGGGCCGACCCAGCGCAGCGCGGCGTGCCGGACGTCGGCGCGGCGGGAGCTGGTGAGGTGGACGTGGGTGCGGCCCTTCGCGGTGCCCTCGACCCGGACGCTGCGGGTCAGGTTGAGGACCTCGGCGCCGGCGTTCACGCCGCCGCCCGCGGCGACCTTCGGGTGGGCGTACCGCAGCGGTGCGGCGAGGGTGACGGTGGCTCCGCTGACGGACTTCACGGTGACGAGGTCGTAGGCGGTGCTGAAGCCCTCGTCGGCGGGCGGGCCGGTCGGGGTGACGGCGAGTTCGTCGCCGGGCAGCCAACCGGTGGGCGGGGCGGCGAGCCTGAGGGCGGTTTCGCCGGGCCGCAGGCCGTCCGCGGCACGCACCCAGGCGGTCTTGGCGGCGCCGTCGAGGCGGAGGTAGCCGGTGCCGGTGACCCAGAGGCCGGTGTCGGTCCCGGCGACCTCCATACCGTCCCCGCGGAAGCGGCGTTCGTCGACCTCCGGGAAGCGGAGGGTGTGCACGGCGGCGCCGTCGGGGGCGAGGGCCAGGGTGCCGCGGACCTCGACGTTGCCGACCGAGGCGAGGGTGAGGCTGCGGTCGGCTGCGAAGACCAGCGAGCCGGTGGGTTCGACGAGCAGCGAGCCGACGGCGGCGTCGGCGTCGAGCAGCACCCGGTCGGTGATCCGGACGGCGGTCCGCGGGCCCGGGACGCTGCCGCCCCAGCCGGCCGGGTCGGACCAGCGGCGGCCGCCCTGGTCGACGGTGGGCCCGGGGGCGGGCGGCTCCGGGGTGCCCGGTCCGGCCGCGGTGGTCGGGGGTCCGCCGTGGGTGTGTGCGGCGGCCGGTGCGCCGGGCGGGCCGGACGGCGGCGGGGTGCCGGGGGCGCTGCCGGTGCGGAGCGCGGCGACCGGCTGGGCGCCCGGGCCGCTCAGCGAGCGCCGCAGCAGTTCGCCGCCGCTGACGGCGGTGAGCACCGTTCCGGCGGCGAGCCAGCGGAGCATCGTCCGGCGGGGTACCGGAGTTGGCGGACCTTCGCCCGGTGTGTCCGCTCTGCGGTGTTTTGCCCGGCGGTGCGCTCCGCGGCCCCTCGGTGCCGGCGGCGGCGCGGGCCGCGGGTCCGGGTCCCCGGGGCGCCGGTCCTCGTCCATGGCCATCGTTGCGTAGCCCTCCCCCCAGACGGCTGCGTCGGTCCTGACGCTCTGAAGCATAGGCAGATCGGTCCAGCCGTACGGGCGTTGCCGGAAATCGGTCATTTCTGATCATGGTGGACACCGCCGCCGGACCGTGCAGGCACACCGTGACGAGAGTCACACATGTTTGCGGTTTGAGAGCGGGTCTGCTTAACGTGCTCCCCGTTCGTGGCCACACGGACCCAGTTCACCCGCAACGCCGAGTCCTGCCGTCGGGTGCGCTGGCAGCGCAGAAACGCACCACGGCAGGAGCGGGGGACCCACAGGTAAGTCGCCCCGGACCTCCCTCGCGGACGGTCCAGGGCTAGGGGTGAAGCCGCGTCCACAGCGCGGCCGGGCAACTCCAGCCCGAATCCGACAGCTCACCTCGCAGGCGTGGGAGAGGACCGCGTCTTCATGCTGCCCACCAACGGCACCAGCCTGCCCAAGCGCGCCCGCCGCCTGATCGCCGCCGTCGGCGTCGCGGGCGTCGGCCTGTCGATCCCCTGCCTCACCGCCGGCACCGCCTCGGCCGCCACCGTCGCCACCTGGGACAAGGTCGCCCAGTGCGAGAGCGGCGGCAACTGGGCCATCAACACCGGCAACGGCTTCTACGGGGGCCTGCAGTTCACCTCCAGCACCTGGGCCGCCTTCGGCGGCACCGCCTTCGCCCCGCGCGCCGACCTGGCCACCAAGGACCAGCAGATCGCGACCGCCGAGAAGGTGCTCGCCGTCCAGGGCCCCGGCGCCTGGCCCGTCTGCTCGGTCAAGGCCGGCCTGACCAAGGGCGGCACCCCGGCCGCCGTCGACACCTCCACCGCCGCCAAGCCGGCCGCGCAGGCCCCGGCCCCGGCCGCCAAGCCCGCCACCCCCGCGCCCGCCAAGCCGTCCACCGCCGCCAAGCCGTCCACCGCGGCCAAGCCCGCCGCCGAGTCGGCCGCCAAGCCCGCCAAGGGCTCCGGTGACGCCGCCAAGGGCGACTGGCAGCAGTACCGCCAGCAGGACGGCCGGGGCGAGCGCGGCGAGTACACCGTCATCGCCGGCGACTGGCTCTCCGCCATCGCCGACAAGCACGACGTCCAGGGCGGCTGGGAGCGGCTGTACGAGCTCAACCGCGACGTCCTGACCGACGGTCCGAACGTCATCTACCCGGGCCAGCACCTGGCCCTGGGCGAGCGCGACCGGGACGGCGACTCGGAGCGGAAGTTCGACTGGTTCAACCGCTCCGGCGACAAGGCCGGCCAGGGCTCCGCCGGCGCGGCCGCGCAGACCCAGGCCCCGGCCGCCGCCAAGCCGTCCACCGCGGCCAAGCCCGCGGCGCAGACCCAGGCCCCGGCCCAGGCCGCCACCGGCGCCAAGGCCGCAGCCGTCTCCTTCGCCCAGTCCAAGGTCGGCCAGGCGTACGTCTACGGGGGCACTGGCAACGGCGGTTGGGACTGCTCCGGCCTGACCCAGGCCGCGCTGCGCGCCGCCGGCATCTCGGTGCCGCGCGTCGCCGCCGACCAGGCCGCCGCCAGCACCCGCGTCTCGCTGGACAGCCTGCAGCCGGGCGACCTGCTGTTCTGGTCCAACAACGGTGCCAACTCGGGCGTCTACCACGTCGCCCTGTACATCGGCGACGGCAAGTACGTCGAGGCCGCCAACCCGCGGGCGGGCGTCCGCGTGGCGACCGTCGCGGGCTTCGCCCCGGACTTCGCGGGCCGCGTCTGATCCGCGTCCGATCCCGGACCCGGGCCCCCGGGGAGCGTCCTGCCGCGCTCCCCGGGGGCTCCGGCGTGCCCGGACGACCGTGGTCACATCCCTTCCGGGCAGGGCATGCTGCTGCTCTGCACCCGAGAAGGAGTCACCCATGGCACAGGTCACCGTCACGCTCGACGCCAATCTCGCCATCGACGCGATGATGCTCGCCGGCACCAGGAGCCCGCAGGACGCCGTCGAGCTGATCGTCCGCGACTACCTCGCCCGGGGCCGGCGCACCGAGACCCGCACCGGCGACGCCTCCGACGGCCACCGGGCCGCCCAGGACCGTCCGCTCACCCAGGAGGGCTGAGGCCCCGCAACCGCCGGCACGGGCCCGGCGCAGGCCCCCTGCGGGCCCGCCCTCGACGTCCGGTCCCGGACATGCCGCAGGGCCCCCGGGGAAGCATCCCCGGGGGCCCTGCGGCCGTGCGTCACCTGGTCCGGCCGCCGGTGGACCCGCGCATCACCAGCTCCGGCTGGAACATGAACTCCCCGCGCTGGGCGGCGTTCCCGCCGACCTCCTCCAGCAGCGCGTCGACGGCCGCGGTGGCCATCGCCTCGACCGGCTGGCGGACCGTGGTCAGCGGCGGCTCGGTGAAGGCGATCAGCGGCGAGTCGTCGAAGCCGACCACCGAGACGTCCTGCGGCACCGAAAGGCCGCGCCGGCGGACCGCGCGGATCGCGCCGAGCGCCATCATGTCGCTGCCGCAGACGATCGCGGTGCAGCCCTTGTCGAGCAGCGCCCCGGCCGCCGCGTGCCCGCCCTCCACGCTGAACAGCGTGTGGTGGACGAGCTCCTCGGCCTGCTCCGGGGTGGCGCCCAGCAGCTCCTGCATCGCGGCGGTGAAGCCCTCGATCTTGCGCAGCACCGGCACGTACCGCCGCTGGCCGACGGCCAGGCCGATCCGCTCGTGGCCGAGTTCGGCGAGGTGCTGGACGGCCATCCACATCGCGGCCCGGTCGTCCGGCGAGATGAACGGTGCGTCGATCTTCTCGCTGTAGCCGTTGATCAGGACGAACGGCACCTGCCGGCCCGCGAGCCGGGCGTACCGGTCGTGGTCGGCCGTGGTGTCCGCGTGCAGCCCGGAGACGAAGACGATGCCCGCCACGCCCCGGTCGACCAGCATCTCGACGAGTTCGTCCTCGGTGGAGCCGCCGGGCGTCTGGGTGCAGAGCACCGGCGTGAAGCCGTGCCGGCTCAGCACCTGCTCGATCACCTGCGCCAGCGCAGGGAAGATCGGGTTGCTCAGCTCCGGGGTGATCAGTCCGATCAGGCCGGCACTGCGCTGGCGCAGCCGGGTGGGGCGCTCGTAGCCGAGCACGTCGAGCGCCGCCAGGACGGTCTGCCGCGTGGTCGCGGAGACGCCCGCCTTACCGTTGAGTACGCGGGAGACGGTGGCTTCGCTGACCCCCGCCTGCGCCGCGATGTCTGAGAGTCGCGCCGTAGTCACGGTCCCAGAGCCTATTGCAACCACGTCAGACCGCCCACCAGCCGGTGGTGTCCGGAAGCAGCACGACCTCGTCGCCCTCCACCGCCAGCGCGTCGTCGGAGGCGAGCAGCAGGCGGCCGGGGGCGGCGATGCGCACCGGCCGGTCGGTGGTGTTGACCGTGCAGACGAAGCCGTCGCGGCGGAACACCAGGGTGCCCTCGGGGCCGTCCAGCCACTCGACCTCGGTGCCGGCGCCGAGCGCGCGGTGCTCGCGGCGGACGGCGAGGGCGCTGCGGTACAGCTCCAGGGTGGAGGTCGGGTCGCCGGTCTGGGCCTCGACGCTGAGCCCGGCCCACTCGGCGGGCTGGGGCAGCCAGCTGGGGCCGCCGGGGTTCGGGCCGAAGCCGTACGGGGCCTCGGTGCCGGACCACGGGATCGGCACCCGGCAGCCGTCGCGGTAGCCGTCCTGGCCGGCCTGGCGGAAGAAGGACGGGTCCTGGCGGACCTCGTCGGGCAGGTCCGTGACGTCCGGCAGGCCGAGCTCCTCGCCCTGGTAGATGTACGCGGAGCCGGGCAGCGCGAGCATCAGCAGGGTGGCGGCACGGGCGCGGCGCAGGCCGAGCGCGCGGTCGCCGGGGGTGCGGATCTGGGTGCCCAGGCCCGGCGTGTTGGCGAAGCGGGTGGCGTGCCGGGTGACGTCGTGGTTGGAGAGCACCCAGGTGGTGGGGGCGTCGACCGGGCGCATCGAGTCGAGCGAGACGTCGATGACCTCGCGCAGCTCGGCGGCGTCCCAGGAGGTGCCCAGGTACTGGAAGTTGAACGCCTGGTGCAGCTCGCCGGGGCGGACGTAGTTGGCGGTGCGCTGGACGGTCGGGGTCCACGCCTCGGCGACGCCGATGCGCTGGCCCGGGTACTCGTCGAGGATGGTGCGCCAGCTGCGGTAGATCTCGTGGACGCCGTCCTGGTCGAAGAAGGGCATCACGTCGTTGCCGAGCAGCTTGAGCTGGTCGGCGCCGCCGAGGTCGGGCAGGCCGGGGGCCTTGACCAGGCCGTGGGCGACGTCGATGCGGAACCCGTCGACGCCCATGTCCAGCCAGAAGCGCAGGATCGAGCGGAACTCGTCGGCGACGGCCGGGTTCTCCCAGTTGAAGTCGGGCTGCTCGGGGGCGAACAGGTGCAGGTACCAGTCGCCGGGGGTGCCGTCCGGGTTCTCGGTGCGGGTCCAGGCCGGACCGCCGAAGATCGACTCCCAGTCGTTGGGCGGCAGTTCGCCGTTCTCGCCCTTGCCGGGACGGAAGTGGTAGCGGTCGCGCAGGGGGGACGCAGGGCCCTCGCGCAGGGCGCGCTGGAACCACTCGTGCCGGTCGGAGGAGTGGTTGGGGACGAGGTCCACGATGATCCGCAGGCCCAGGTCGTGGGCGTCGCGGATCAGCGCGTCGGCGTCCAGCAGGGTGCCGAACATCGGGTCGACGGCCCGGTAGTCGGCGACGTCGTAGCCGGCGTCGGCCTGCGGGGAGGCGTAGAACGGGGAGAGCCAGACGGCGTCGACGCCGAGGTCGCGCAGGTAGGGCAGGCGGCTGCGGATGCCGGGCAGGTCGCCCATGCCGTCGCCGTTGGAGTCGGCGAAACTGCGCGGGTACACCTGGTAGATGACCGCCTCCCGCCACCAGCCTCTGGACGCGCCGGCGGTCGCCTCGTGAGCGGTGGTGTCGGCGGCGGGCCGGGAGGTGTCGGCCAGGTTCTGGGTCATGGGCGGTTTCCCTTGGTGGTGAGAACAGCTGCAGCGGTCGGGTCGACTGCGTCGGTCAGGACTTGGAGGCGCCGGCCGTGAGGCCGGTGACCAGGTGACGCTGCACCAGGTAGAAGAGGACCGAGGAGGGGATCGCGATGAGCACCGCGGTCGCGGCCATCAGGTTCCACTGGGCGTCGTGCTCGCTGACGAAGGTCTGCAGGCCGACGGCCAGCGTGTAGTTGTCGGAGCTGAGCATGAAGGTGGAGGCGAAGGCGACCTCGGCCCAGGCGGTGAGGAAGGAGTAGAACGCGGCGACCGCCAGGCCCGGGCGGGCGAGCGGCAGCACCAGCCGCCAGAAGGTGCCGAACGGGCTGAGCCCGTCGACCCGGCCGGCCTCGTCGATCTCCACCGGGATGGTGTCGAAGTAGCCCTTCAGCAGCCAGGCGCAGTACGGCACGGTGGTGGTCGAGTAGACCAGGATCAGGCCGAGGTAGGTGTCGAGCAGGTTGAGCCCGCTGAGGATCGTGTACATCGGCACGATCAGCACCGCGATCGGGAACATCTGGGTGACCAGCAGCGACCACATGAGCGGCCGGTGGCCGGGGAAGCGCATCCGGGAGACGGCGTAGCCGGTGCTGGCGGCGATCATCACGCCGAGCACGGTGGTGGCGCCGGAGACCACGAAGGCGTTGCCGAACCAGGTGAAGAAGTCGGTGTCGACGAGGACGGTCCGGTAGTTGGACAGCGTCATCTTGTCGAGGATCTCGCCGGGGTGGAGGTAGTCCGTCTTGTCCGGGCCGAGCGAGATGTAGAGGATCCACAGCACCGGGAAGAGCGCGACGGCGCTGGCGAGGACCAGGGCGCCGTGCGAGAGCGCGGTGGCGAGCGGGCCGGCCTGGCCGCGGCGGCGGACCCGGGCCTTGCGGCCGGCGGGCGCGGCGGGGACGGCCGCGGGGGCGGCGGGGCGGTCGGTGGTGGTGGTCATGGGGGGTTACCTGCCTTCGGGGTCGCTGGGTTGCCGGGAGGTCAGCCGTTGGCCTGCTCGTTGCGGGCGAGCCAGCGCCGGTAGAAGGCGGTGAAGACGATGAGGATGGACAGCAGGATCACGCCGTAGGCGGCGGACTGCGCGTAGTCGCGGGGCTGCTGGCCGAAGCCGAGGCGGTAGGCCCAGGTGACGAGCAGCTGGGCGTCCGGGGCGCCGTTGCCGAACAGCAGGAAGATCACCGCGAACTGGTTGAACGTCCAGATGACGCCGAGCAGGACGACCGTCGAGGAGACCGTGCGCAGCCCGGGCAGGGTGACGTGGCGGAAGCGCTGCCACGCGGTGGCGCCGTCCATCTCGGCGGCCTCGTACAGCTCGGAGGGGATCGACTGCAGGCCGCCGAGCAGCGAGATCATCATGAACGGCACGCCGACCCAGGTGTTGACCAGGACGGCGGCGGCCTTCTGGGCCAGGGGGTCGTGCAGCCAGCCGGGCTCGGGCAGGTGCAGCGCGGCGAGGATGCCGTTGACGGCGCCGCCGTCGGCGAGCATCAGGCGCCAGGAGAAGACGGTGACGAAGGTGGGGACGGCCCAGGGCAGGATGAGCAGCATCCGGTAGACGGCCCGGCCGCGCAGCTTCTGGTTGAGCAGCAGGGCGAGGGCGAGGCCGATGGTGTAGTGCAGGACGACGCAGAGCGCGGTCCAGGTGATGGTCCACACGAAGTGGGACCAGAAGCGGTCGTAGGAGCCGGGGCCCCAGAGGATGTCGGCGTAGTTGTCGAACCCGACGAAGGTGTAGGTGGCCGGGATCTCGTTGACGCCGATGCGGCGGGCCGAGTTGAGGCTGTTGGCGTCGGTGAGGGTCAGGTAGAAGCCCTCGGCCAGCGGGTAGAGCACCAGGACGCCGAGGACGAGCACGACCGGCGCGATCATCGCGTAGGCGTACCAGTTCTTGGCGTACGAGAGCTTGAGGCGCTGTACCAGGCCGGGACGCGGTTCGCGGTCCCGGCTGCCCTTGCCGGGAGCGCCCTGCACGGCGACTGCCATTGTTCGACACCTTCTCGGGGAGGTCCGCAGCCTCGCTGTGGTCGACTGCTGGGGGGTGGTACGGGGGTGGCCGCCCGGCCCCCCGGCAGGGGTGGCTGGCGGCGGGCCGGGCGGCTGGGGGGACTACTTGGCGAAGCCCGGGAGGAGCTTGGCGTAGTCGGTGGCGACGGTGTTCAGGCCGTCCTGGGTGCCGGTGCCCTGGACGATCTTGCCGAGGTTGGTGCCGAGGGAGGCGAACAGCGAGCTGTACTCGGGCAGCTCGGGACGCGGCTTGGCGCTGCTCAGCACGGCCTGGAAGCCGGCGATGCCGGGGTCGGCCTTGACCTCGGGGGTGAAGGCGTCGGCGCGGGTCGGCAGGGTGGAGTTCTTCTTCGCGATGAACGCCTGGCTCTCGCCGGAGGTCATGAAGGCGGCGAACTTCTGGGCGGCGGCCTTGTGGGCCGCGTCCGCGCCGGCGTACACCGAGATGTTGTGGCCGCCGGTGGGGGCGCCGGCCTTGCCGTTGGCGCCGGGGACGGGCGCGATGCCGAGGTTGGTCTTGTCGGCGAAGGCGGTGCCCTTGTAGATGTTGGTGATCTCCCAGGGGCCCTGGATGATCGCCGCGACCTTGCCGCTGTTGAAGGCGTCCATCATGTGGGCGTACGAGTCGGTGGTCACGTCGGCCTTGGCGGTGCCGGGCGAGGTGAACATCGACTTGTAGGTCTCGATGCCCTTGACGGCCTCGGGCGAGGTGACGGTGATCTTCTTGGCGGCGGCGTCGACGGTGTCGGTGCCCTCGCCGAAGAGGAACGGCATCGCGTAGTAGCCGTCGCCGGCCCGCATCCAGAAGCCGTCGACGCCGGCCTTCTCCTTGACCGCGGCGGCGGCGGCCTTCAGCTCGTCCCAGGTCTTGGGGGCGGCGGTGATGCCGGCCTTGGTGAAGAGCTCCTTGTTGTAGAGCAGGCCGAGGGTGTCGGTGACCAGCGGGATGCCGTAGATCTTGCCCTGGTACTTGGCCTGCTGGATCAGGCTGGGCTGGAAGGCGGCGGAGTCGGCGGCCGCCGGGGTGCCGTCGAGCGGCTCCAGGTAGCCGGCCTTGGCGAAGGCCGCGGTCCAGCCGACCTCGGAGCGGAAGACGTCCGGAGCGCCCTTGGCCCCCATGGCGGTCTGGAGCTTGTTCTGCGCCTGGTCGAACGGCACGTTGACGAAGTTGACCTTGATGTTCGGGTTGGCCGCCTCGAACTTCTTGGCCAGTTCCTGGTAGTTCGGCGCCTCGTTGGTCGCGTTGGACGTGTCCCAGTAGGTGAGGGTGACCGGCCCGTCGGCCTTGCCGTCCGAGCTGGAGCCGCTGCTGCCACAGGCAGCCATCGAGACCGCGAGGGCCACAACGAGGGCAGAGGCCGCGATGCCACGCCGCATGAGAACTCCTAGAGGGGGGTGGGGGTGCCCGATGTGGTGGGAGGCAGGCGCATAATGGCTGCCTCGTGCCGACTGCGCCGTTGCGGCCGTCGGGCTCGGGAAGGAACGTAACAGCGGCGCAATCGCCACCGAAAGCCCTTGCAGCAAGTTTCTGCAAGAATCGCCGATCGTTACGCCCACGTGTCCTTCACGTTGCCGCACGGTAGTTGACAGTCGAGCGACTTGACCGGGTTTGTCCGTTTCACCCCGCGCCCAGGCCTACGCAAAGTGGCCGCAAGCCCCCTTGCAAGGGGCTTGCGGCCACCGGTTCGGGCCTCCGGGGCTCAGCTCACGCCGAGCCGCAGCACCGTGGTCGAGCGGAACTCCTCCCCCGGGCGCAACTCGGTGGACGGGAACTCCGGGTGGTGCGGGGAGTCCGGGTAGTGCTGGGTCTCCAGCGCGACGCCGGCGAACGGGCCGTACGGGACGCCGCTCCCGCCGGTCACCGCGCCCCGGAACGTGTTGGCCGTGTAGACCTGGACCCCCGGCTCGGTGGTCAGCACCTCCAGGGTGCGCCCGCTGACCGGCTCCTCCAGCAGGGCGGCCCGGGCGGGCCGGCCGTCGGCCGGGCGGGGGCGCAGCACCCAGTTGTGGTCGTAGCCGCCGGGGCCGGTGAGCTGCGGGTGGTCGTCGTGGATGCCCTTGCCGATCGGGCGGGCGGTGGTGAAGTCGAACGGGGTGCCGGCCACCGGCTCGGTGCGGCCGTACGGGATCTGCCGGGCGTCGGCCGGGGTGTAGCCGTCCGCGTCGAGGGTGAGCAGGTGGCCGAGGACGTCGCCGCTGCCCTCCCCGGCCAGGTTGAAGTAGGCGTGGTTGGTCAGGTTGACCACGGTGGGGCGGGTGGTGGTGGCGCGGTAGGCGATGGCGAGTTCGCCGTCGGCGGTGAGGGTGTAGTCGACCCGGACGTCCAGCGCGCCGGGGAAGCCCTGGTCGCCGTCCGGGCTGTGCAGGTGCAGCCGGACGCCCGCGGGCAGCGGCTCGGCCTCCCAGAGGCGGTGGGCGAAGCCGTCCGGGCCGCCGTGCAGGGTGAGGCCGCCGCCGGTGGGGGCGAGCGGGTGCTCCTCGCCGTCGACGGTGATCCGGCTGTGGTCGATCCGGTTGGCGTAGCGGCCGACGACGGTGCCGTAGTGCCGGGCCGGGCCGAGGATCTGGTCCAGGTCGTCGGTGGAGAGCAGCAGTTGGGCGGTGCGGCCGGACCGGTCGGGCGCGCTGAGGGTGTGCAGGGTGGCGCCGAGGGTGAGGACGCTAGCCTCGTACGGGCCGGCCCGCAGGGTCCAGCGTTCGATCGCGGCGCCGGCGCCGGCCGCCCGGAGGGGTTCGCGCCGTACGCTCGTCGGCTGCGCGCCGCTCGCTCCGTCAGCCTGCGGGCGGTCCGCCTGCGGGGGCGTCGCCATGGCCTGCTCCTCACTGGTGGGCACGGCGAGCCGCGGCCACCTGGTCCGGGATCCGTGGGGGCCTGCCGGTGGCAGCGCCCCGGAGCGCCAGCCTAGCGAGGAGAGGGCCCGCGGCGGCTCGCCCGGCGCCCCGCGCGCCGCCGCTCGGATCCGTACGCCCCCTCCTGGCTCCGCGCGCCGCAGCCCCGCTACGGCGTACCGTCCGGGAGGCCGCGCTCCTCCGCCTGGATCTCCAGGGCGGCGGCGAGGCCGTCCGGTCCGCTGCCGGCCTTGCGGTAGACGGCGGCGAGCCGGCGGTTGACCAGGCTCAGCTGGACGCCCAGCTCCTCGGCGATCCGCTGCGGCGGCACGCCGCGGACGGCGAGCCGGGCGACCTCCCACTCGGGCCGGGAGAGCGCGTCCTTGTTGAAGCTGCGCAGCCGGTTGGGCCGCAGGCCGTAGTTGGCGAGCTCGCGGCGGGCCCGGCCCACCAGGCCGTCGGCGGCGCAGTACTGGGCGAGTTCGATGCCCTGGTAGAGGTATTCCTGGGCCTCGTCGAGCCGGCCGATCCGGCGCAGTGCGGCGCCGAGGTCGACCAGGGCGACGGCGTGCTCGTAGCCGGCCGGCGACTGCCCGAGGTGCAGGACGGACTGCTCCAGCAGGTCGACGGCCTGCTGGCCGTCCTCGATCTGCGCGCGCAGTCGCAGCGCGGATCCGATCGCCGAGGCGGTGCCGAAGCGGCGGGCGGAGGCGACGGACCTGTCGGCCAGGCTGCGGGCGCGCTCGGGGTCGTCGTCGGCGAGGGCGATGGCGAGGTGGCCGGCCCAGGGCGCCCAGACGGTGTTGTGCCAGCCGCGGGCCTCCAGTTGGGCGCCGACCTCGGTGAGCGCGGCGACGGCGCCGGCCGGCTTGTCCATGGCCAGCAGCAGCTTGCCGTACAGCGAGGGGGCGTCGGGCAGCACCATGGCGTGCGGGTGGTACGGCGGGCGGAAGCCGAAGTCGTTGGCGGTCTCCCAGGCCTCGGCGATCCGGCCGCGGGCGATCAGGGTGTCGACCAGCACGCCGACGGCGTCCCAGGCGAGCGGCAGCTTGGGGCCGATCCGCTCGGAGAGCCGCAGGGCGCGGCGCAGGAAGTCCTCGGCCTCGGCGAGCAGGCCGCGCCGGAAGCGGGCCAGGCCCATCAGGAAGTAGGCGAAGCCCCGGTGGGCACCGCTCCACCCGGCGAACTCGAACTGGATGATGGCGTCCGAGAAGAGCCGCTCGGCCTGGGCGATGCGGTCGTTGTAGGTGTAGGTGAGCCCGATGATCGAGGGCAGTTCGAAGCCCCAGGTGGAGTCGGTCCAGCCGAGCCCCTTGGGCAGCCTGGCGTTCTCCAGGGCCTCGTCGGCGTGGGCGAGCGCGTCGGTGGACGGCTCGCCGCGCAGGGTGAGGTCCCAGGCGCGCATGGCGAGGACGGCGCGGTCGGCAGCCTCCCGGCCGGTGAGCCCGGCGCAGAGCTCGCCGAGCCGGGCGGAGCGGGCCGGCCCGTCCTCCTCGGACTTGCGGAAGGCGTGCCACATGAAGGAGGCGGCCTGCAGCCGGAGCTTGCCCGCCGGGTCGTCGACGGTCTGTTCGGCCTCCCGCTGGCAGACCAGGGCGGCCTCGCGCAGTTCGCCGCTGTGGGCGAGCACTTCGGAGAGCCGGAAGGTGGCGTCCACCCGGAGGGCGGGGCGCAGCGGGCCCTCGTCGGGGTCGAGCGCGAGCTTGAGCTGGTTGACGGTGGCGGGCGGGTCGGTGAGCAGGGCGGCGCAGCCGAGTTCGTACAGCACCTCGGCGCGGATGTGGTCCTCCGGCGGCTCGTCGAGGGCGCGGCGCAGGCAGCGCTGGGCGGCCTCGGGGGCGCCGATGAGGAGGTGTTCGCTCGCGGCGCGGCGGAGCTTGCGGACGGTGCGGTCGTCGCCCTCGCCGGGGAAGGTCTCGACGAGGTGGCGGGAGGCGGCGAGCAGGCCGAGTCCGGCGTTCTCGATCTCGGCGGCGGCGACGCCGTGCATGCCGGTGCGGGTGGACTCCGGCATGGTGTTGTAGATGGAGCTGCCGATCAGCGGGTGGACGAACTCCAGGTTCCCGTTGGGGGTCTGGGTGAGGACCCGCTGCTTGCGCAGTTGCTTGACGGACTCGCGGGCGCCCTCGGGGCTCTGGGTGGAGATCCGGGTGGCGAGGTCGAAGCGGATGTCGGTGCCGAGCATGGCGCAGGCCCAGGCGAACCGCAGGGTGGTGGCGCCGAGCCGGTCGAGCCAGCTCTTGAGGGTCATCCCGGTGGCGTCGACGGCGAGTTCGCGCAGCTGGGTGGAGTTCTCCTCGACCGGTTCGAGCTCCTGGTCGCGGACCTGTTCGAGCAGGGCGACGGCCTCGTACGGGTTGCCGCTGACGACGTTCCAGAACTCGTAGCAGAAGGCGCCCTCGGCCTCGTCGCCGAGCTCGGAGCGGAGCATGTCGGTGATGGAGTCGAGGGTGAGGCGCTTGAGCTCGTGCCGCCGGGTGGCGCGCCGGTCGATCTCGCGGCGGCGGAGCAGCGCCTCCTCGGTCCAGTCCTGGTCGTCCTCGCGGAAGGCGAAGACCAGCAGGACGGGCAGTTCGCGGGCGCGCAGCGAGAAGTCGGCGAGGTAGCCGAGGGATTCGAGGTCGGCCCAGTGCAGGTCGTCGACGATGACGACCAGCGGGGCGTATCGCGGGGCCAGTTGGGCGAGGACGAAGTCGAGGCCGTCGCGCACGCCCTGCGGGTCGAGGCGCCGGGCGCCGGCCTTGGGGGCCTGCAGGCCCATGGCGGGGCCGACGACGTCGACCCAGGTGCCGAGCACCTGTTCGCGCGCCTCGGCGGAGAGGCTGCCGAGGACGGGCTGCAGGAGCTGGCGCAGGACGTGGTAGGGCTCGGTGTACTGGCGTTCGCCGCCGCGGGCGAAGAGGACGTTGGTGCCCTCGCGGAGCCGGGCGATCCGGCGTACCTCGTGCAGCAGGCTGGTCTTGCCGATGCCGGGCCGGCCGTAGAAGGTGAGGAGTTCGCCGATCTCGGTGCCGCCGGCGGCGAATTCCCGGCAGAGGCGCTCCACGGACTCTTCGGCGGAGCGGAGTTCGAGGTCGCGGTCGCGCAGGCGGATCCGGGACGGGTCGGCGGCTTCCCGTTCGGGTCCGGAACCGGCGGCCCGGCGTTGCTCGTGTTCCTGCTCGGTCACCGTTGCGCCTCCGCCCTCGACGTTCCCTTCGTGCCGACATTAGCGCCGGAGGGGGCGCGCCGTGGGGCATTCGCGCAGGCTGGGGCGGAGGGGGAGGGTTCGGACCGGTTGCCAAGGGCAATTGCCCTATATCCCTAACGTCGGATCATTGCATCAGATACAGTTCGGCCGCTAGTGGGCGTTGATCTTGTCATGCCACACTGCCCTCGTCGAGCCCTTGCACACCGGTACCGGCACTCCCGGCACCCAGGGCTCCGGAACCGCACACTCCCCCGCAGACCACGCCCCCACCACCGCCTTCGCAGCCCCGGGAGTCCGATGTCTGACGACAGCTCGCTTCAGATCCCGTTCCCGCACCGGCGCAACCTCCACGGCGCGTACGCCGCCGCCCTCCACCGGGACTGGCTCGACCGCCACCCGCTGCTCCCCGACCCCGACCACCCCGCCTACACCCACTGGGAGGTGGTCGAGCTCGCGGCGCTGGGGTACCCGGACGCCGGGCCGGACGAACTCGCCCTGGCCGCCGACCTGATGGGCTTCTACTTCCTGTTCGACGACCAGTTCGACGGACCGCTCGGCCGCCGGCCGACCGAGGTCGCCCCGCTCTGCCAGCGGCTCATCGACGTCCTGCACGGCGACCGGCCCGACACCGCCTCGCCGGTGCAGACCGCCTTCGCCGACCTGTGGGAGCGCAGCACCCGCACCATGCCCGCCCGCTGGCAGGCCCGCGCCGCCTACAACTGGGAGTGGTACCTGGCCAGCCACCCGGCCGAGGCCTCCGGCCGGATCTCCGGCCGGGCGCCGGACCGGGACAGCTACCAGGTGCTGCGCCGCGGCACCGCCGCGATGGAGACCATCTTCGACATGGTCGAGCGACTGGGCCGCTTCGAGGTGCCCGCCACCGTCTTCCACCACCCCGTGCTGCGCCAGCTGCGCCAACTCGCCGCCGACATACCGTCGCTGAGCAACGACGTCCGCTCCCTGCCGCTGGAGGCACCGCGCGGGGACGTCAACAACCTGGTGCTGATCGTGCAGCGCGAGCGCCGCTGCTCGGCGGAGGAGGCGTGCGCGGTCGTCCTGGCCGAGGCGCAGCTGATGGTCCGCCGCTGCGCCGATCTGCACGCCGAACTGCCCGCCGTCTACCGGGAACTGGGCCTGTCCCGGGTGGAGCGCAGCATCGCGCAGCGGTACGCCGACGGGCTGCTCACCTGGCTGGCCGGGTACCTCCGCTGGGAGGGGCGCACGGGGCGCTACCGGGCGGAGTGCGCCACCGGCCCCGCCCCCGGCGCCCAGGACCTGCGGGCCTGACGACTGGCGGCGGACCGGCGGCGGACGGGGCGCGTGGCCTGATCGCACCACCGCGTGTGAAAGGCGGCGCACGGACCGTAGCCGCGGCGGGCGCGCCGGGCTAGGGTGCTCGACGGCGGGCGGCCCCGGCGGGGCGCCCGGCCCGTGCGTGTCCGTTCCTTCCGCCGGGCCGCCCCCGCGCGGCCCGGCGCGCCGCCCGGACGCCCGTTCCGGGCGGCGCCCGACGCCGCAAGGAGACTCCCAGCGCATGACGGTCTACCAGCCCCCCGGTCAGCCCGGAGCCATCGTCGACTACCGCCCCCGCTACGAGCACTGGATCGGCGGGCACTGGACGCCGCCGGTCCGGGGCCAGTACTTCGAGAACCCCACCCCGGTCACCGGCGAGGTCTTCACCGAGGTCGCCCGGGGCACCGCCGAGGACATCGAGGCCGCGCTCGACGCCGCCCACACGGCCGCGCCCGCCTGGGGCCGCACCCCGCCCGCCGAGCGGGCCCAGGTGCTGCTGCGGATCGCCGACCGGATGGAACAGCACCTGGAGGCGCTGGCCGTCGCGGAGAGCTGGGAGAACGGCAAACCGGTGCGCGAGACGCTGGCCGCCGACCTGCCGCTGGCGGTCGACCACCTGCGCTACTTCGCCGGTGCGCTGCGCGCCCAGGAGGGGCACCTCTCGCAGCTGGACGAGGACACCGTGGCGTACCACTTCCACGAGCCGCTGGGCGTGGTCGGCCAGATCATCCCGTGGAACTTCCCGATCCTGATGGCGGTCTGGAAGTTCGCCCCGGCGCTGGCGGCCGGCAACGCGGTGGTGCTCAAGCCGGCCGAGCAGACGCCCGCGTCGGTCCTGCTGCTGGTCGAACTGATCGCCGACCTGCTGCCGCCGGGCGTGCTGAACGTGGTGAACGGCTTCGGCGAGGAGGCCGGCCGGCCGCTGGCGTCCAGCAGCCGGGTCCGCAAGATCGCCTTCACCGGCGAGACCGGCACCGGCCGGCTGATCATGCAGTACGCGAGCCCCAACCTGATCCCGGTCACCCTGGAGCTGGGCGGCAAGAGCCCGAACGTCTTCTTCGCCGACGTCGCCGCCGAGCAGGACGCCTTCTACGACAAGGCGCTGGAGGGCTTCGCGATGTTCGCCCTCAACCAGGGCGAGGTCTGCACCTGCCCGAGCCGGGCGCTGATCCAGTCCACGGTCTACGACCGGCTGCTCGGCGACGGGCTGGAGCGGGTCCGGGCGATGCGCCAGGGCAACCCGCTGGACACCGACACCCAGGTCGGCGCACAGGCGAGCCGGGAGCAGCTGGCCAAGATCCTCTCGTACATCGAGATCGGCCAGGCGGAGGGGGCCAAGGTGCTGGCCGGCGGCGTCCGGGCCGCGCTGCCGGGCTCGCTGGCGGGCGGCTACTACGTGGAGCCGACGGTCTTCGAGGGCGCCAACAGCATGCGGATCTTCCAGGAGGAGATCTTCGGACCGGTGGTCGCGGTCACCCGCTTCGAGGACTTCGACGACGCCGTCGCGCTGGCCAACGACACCTCGTACGGGCTCGGCGCGGGCGTCTGGACCCGCGACACCAACACCGCCTACCGGGCCGGGCGGGCCATCCAGGCGGGCCGGGTCTGGACCAACTGCTTCCACGCCTACCCTGCGCACGCCGCTTTCGGCGGCTACAAGAACTCCGGCATCGGGCGGGAGAACCACAAGGCGCTGCTGGAGCACTACCAGCAGACCAAGAACCTGCTGGTCTCCTACTCCCCCGACCGGCTCGGCTTCTTCTAGGCCACCGACACCGGACCGGACCAGGCCGGGACGGGCG